>JAFXMI010000039.1 GCA_017530505.1 Clostridia bacterium
AATTTTTCTTCAACTTAATAAAATTATACTACATTTTCTTGAAATTTTAAAGACTAAATGTAAAAAAAGTTCCTGAAAATGGAACTTTTTTCTATACATTCAATTTTTTTATCAAGTGGAATTTACTTTTTTAAGTAACCAAATTTTATAAAATTATTGAAAACTTATTAATTTTATGTTAAAGTAAATACAATAAATCGAATTATATAAGAGTGCTTAAAACAGAGAATGTCATTTTTTCGCATACCTGTTTCGTAATCGCTCCATTTGAAGACAACTTACGGACTAATTAAAGTTCGTAAGTTTTTATTTTGCCAGTAGTCAGGATTGGAAAGGCTTGTTCTACCAAATATAAAAATAATGTTCTCTTATCAAAGGAAGGAGGACATTTTTTATGCTTGAATTTAAAACTATTGAGGAACTTAAACCTAATCTCAAACTACTAGAACTTTTTAAAAACTTTACTTATAAAACTAAAAAAGGGAAAGTTAAAGTTCTTCTAAATACTAATTTACAGTTTATTAAACCAACTGAGTATCTAATTACATTTCCCATTACTATTACTATATTTAAATATAAAGTAAATGAAATTAGTAATAAACCATTCTACATTAAAGAGCGTAAAGAAAAGTATAATTTGAAAGAAATTGAAACTTTTTTAAGAAATTTTTAAATTTAGGGTATACTTTTTGCATTTAAGTGAGGAAACATATAGAGAAGAATTAAAATTAGATTTCGTAAAACTCACTTTGTTTGAGGAAACTAATGAGAAATATTAAAAAAATTAAATTTTTTTCAAATTTAGGTTTGTTTTTTTGAGTTTGAGTGAGGAAACATATGAGAGGTATTTTAATATTTAAGGAAAGGAGGAAAATTATGAGATGTGGAGTTTATGTAAGAGTATCTACTGATGACCAAAGAGATAATGGTTATTCTATTGATTCACAACTTAGAATGATTAAGGAGTATTGCGAAAAGAATGATTACGATATTGTAGATGTTTATAATGACGCAGGACATTCTGGAAAAGATTTAATGAGACCAGAAATGCAAAGAATACTTAAAGATATCAAATCAAAGAAAATTGATAAGTTAATTGCTATTAAAGTAGATAGATTAACTAGAAATAATTATGATGGATTTTGGCTACTTAATTACTGTGAAGAACACGATGTTAAAATTGAATTAATACTTGAACCTTATGATGTATCTACTGCTAATGGTGAAATGATATTTGGTATGAATTTAGTGTTTGGTCAACGTGAAAGAAAAGAAATTGGCGCAAGAACTAAACGTGCTATGGAAGAAATGGCTTTAGAAAAAATACACCCAACTCGTGCACCTTATGGCTATATTAGAAATAAAGAAACCGGTCATTTAGAAGTAGAACCAATTGAAGCACAAGTTGTAAAAGAAATATTTGAACTATGTAAAAAAGGTCATTCTACAAGAAATATTGCTACTATTATGAAAGATAATAATGCTTACCTTAAAAGTGGTAAATGGAAAGCAGATAGAGTTTATAAGATACTTACTAATTCTATTTATATTGGTGTATTTGAGTATGGAAAGTATAAAAGAAAACCGCAAGATATTTTAAAAGTTGAAGATTATTGCGAGCCAATTATTGAGATAAATACTTGGAATACCACAAGAGCAAATTTAGAAAAGAACAAGCATCCAAATTATGGAGAGCATATCCACTTATTCGCAGGATTAGTAAAATGTCCACTATGTAATGAAATACTTGTTGCTAGTGAATCATTCAAAAAGTATAAGAATGAAACTAAAATTTATTACCATTTAAGATGTAAAAATTCTAATTGTAAAGGATATTGTTATCACTATAATTCAGATAAAATTAAAGACAAATTAAAAAGAATTTTGAATGAATTAACTAGATTTATGTATGATAATTCTAATGAGATAATTACTTGTAGTTCTACTAAAAGTAAAGAAGTAAAAGAAATAGAAAAAGCCATTGAAAAGTTAAAAGTTCAAGAAAAAAGAGAGGAAAAAATTATCAAAATAATTTAATCCTCTTTTTATATTTTTATTAATGTGGGAGTAAAAGCCATGTCTAGCTAGCCAGCACTGAATTTATACTCCCGCATAAATTCTATTATGGGAATTCCCATACCCTTATTTAAGATAATTATTTAAATATTCAGTCCATTCAGAAGCATTTTCTTCATTAAACAAATGATATAGAAAATCTACAACTATTTGATGCCTATTTTTAGATTCTTCTTTACCAGAATCAGTTAGCATTAAATCTTTAAGTTTTAATGTTTTTTCAAAGATATGACATACACTACTATCTGCACATTTTCTTGTATATTTTTCTGCATTCATATCTTCAATTGGGAAAATATTTCTATCAAAAAATGGTTTTCCATTTTTCATACTATAAGTATAAACTCTTAAGATACCATTTGCTCCTAATGCATCACACATATCTGCGTCTGATACAATTTTTCCTTCAAGAGTTGTTGGACAATGTCCTTTTAATCTTTTACTATATCCAATATTATTAAGAGCATCACATACTTGTTTTTGAATATCATTATCAACATTACAATTATCCATAATTTTTTTTGCATTTATAAGTTTCTCTGCATTTTCCATACCAAATAACTTATAATCATCTACATCATGAAGTAATGCTATTAAAGCAACTACTTGTTCATTAGCATTTTCTTTTTCAGCAAATTTCAAAGATAAATCTAATACTCTATTAATATGATCCATACCATGCCCAGAGTTATCTTTATCTAATAATTTTATTACTTCCTGTTTAACATTATCAATCATTATTTTACCTCCTTAAATCCATTTCTACTCCATAACCAAAGTGGAGTATGAATATCAATTGGTTTATACTTTGTATTTTTAAATAATTCTTGCCATCTTTCTATTACGATTAATTGAACATTACTAGAATTAAATTCTTCTTCATTAATTAATCCTAATTTTAGTGTTGCCTTGCATACATGAGTATCTGGTGCTACAGTTAAATTTTCAATATTTCTATACTCTCTATCTGTATATTGATAGATTACATACATCAAATAATTACATATTTTAGTCCCCGATAAATAAGGAAATTTCTTTTTATTTTGTTTCTGTATATAGTCTCTAATCTTATCAATATCATTGTCTAATTTATCAAATAACTTTCTTATATCGCCATCAAATAATTCCATAAATTATTACATAAGGCAAGCCATATTTCAGTCTGTTTTTGTTTTTGCAAATCAACTTTATATTTTGTAAGAGCATATTGTACTTCTTCAAACGATTTTTCTAAGCATAATTTTGGATTAAATACAATTCTTGTTTCTTCATCATTATAAGTTTTTAAAGCACTTTTCCATAAAGTATAAGAATTTCTTTGATAATTAAGAGCCATAGGTAATGTAAAATATAAATAATTTTCTAAACTAGATTTTTCAAAATGTAGATTAGCATCTTCAGGCATTACCTCGCCACCTAATTCATCATTTTTATACATAGAAATTAAACCATCCACTTGATTCAAAATTTTATCTTTATTTTCCATATTAAATCCATATCTATCTTAAAAAGCAATCTTTTCCATTTTAATTAATTTTTTCACATATTACTCCTTATACTATGGCAACCAAACATGAGGCAATAATTCATCAAGTTCAACAATCTTGTCATTACTAATCATAATCTTTGTTTTTAAGTTGTCATAATTAACTTGTTTCATTAGTTCACGGCATCTTCCGCAAGGTGGCACAGCACCATTTTTATCTGTAGCAACAATTTTTAAAATTCTTGACTCATTTTTTTTTAGCATCTCAGCTATTGCTGCATGTTCTGCACAAAAACCTATCCCACAATTTGCTACAATGCATATCCCAGTATATATATTTCCTTTGTCAGTCATCAATGCACACCCAACATGAGCATATTGAACGCTTTTATTTAATTCTTTTTTACCAGTTAACTCTCTTGCCTTATTGTATAAAATCTCAAAATCTTTATCCATATTTCTAAACATTCATTTCCCACACACCTCGTTCGTTTAAAGGCACAAATCGAAGTAAAAATTTTTTGTTTATTTTTTTAACCTTAACACTCCTTAAAAAAATAATTTCGTATTTATTATACTATAATAGTAACTCAAATAGAAGATATAAAAGAAAAAATTTTAGCAATAAATAATATATCAGCAAATAATATAATAAACGAAAAAGCTTTATAAACGAAAAAGCTTTTTATGAAACACTAGATATTATAACAGATAATCAATGGGAAAAATATAGACATATATTTATAAGAAAGATAGATTCATATAGCTTTAAAACAATTAGTAAATTTTACGAATGTACTCTACGAATTAGAGAACAATTAGTATTTGTAAAAAATTTGCAACATCAACAATATTTTAATATTCAAGGTATTTTAAATGTAGATTGCAATAACTATTTAGTAGATACATTAAATTCAGTTATATCAAATCCAAATATGATAAATTTGAGAAATAGCATATTAGAAAAGGAAACTAAAACAGAGGAAGAAGAAAAGAATAAAGAAATATATGTAGGAATTTTAAATGAATTAATTCAATCAAATCCTAACTATGAATCAGATATTTTTTAGAAAAAATATAATATAAAAAAGAGTTTGATAAAAGATACTATTAATTCTTCTCCATTTATTACTTATATTCCACTACAAATAAGTCAAACATTAAATGAACAGCTAAATAATATTAATGCAATAGAAATTATTGGATGTGAAGGATATAAAAAATTGAAAAAAATAGCAAAAATAAAGTGAATTATATAAATAATAATTTCAAGTTACTTCTATTTATGAAATTTGTTTTAATATTCTGGCAGTATTCTTTTTTAGAATACTGCCTTATTGTTATCTTAAATCTCTCTCTTGATAATCGAGCTCACTTAAAGCTTTACTATTTTCTATAAGTAATTTTTTTGAATTATCAAAAATATCATTTTTTGAATAGTAATCGCTTAATTTTTCCAGTTCATTTTCTTTGTATTTGTTTAATACAGAAGTATAGGTATTAAGTGTTATATTTATATCTGTATGACCGAGTAATCTTTGAAGTGCAACAGCTCTCATACCAGATTCGATACAACGAGTACCATAAGAATGCCTTAAAGTATGTGTAGAAATAGGGTGGTCAATACCAACTTTTTTTGCAATACTTTTTAATAGATTATTTATTGTTGAATGTAATACTAATCTTTTATTAGGTGTTAAAAATAACATTTGATTAGGGTTGCTTTTTTGTAATTCAATTTCGTCTAAAAAATCTTCGGCTTATTTGCTTTTTATTATCAGTTTTGGTAAAAAAAGTAAGAATGGCTCTGAAACTGGTTGAAAAGTAAACAGATTTGTGGTATACTAGTTATGTCCTAGTAATTTGTTAGATTTAAAATTTATACATCTGTATTATATATTAATTAGATAATAATAAGAAGAAAGAAGAGATGATATGTCAGATAGAAAATGCTATGCAACAATATTAAGTACAGATTCATATTTACCAGGAGTTTTATCTTTATTTGAATCAATAAGAAGAACAAATACTAAGATATCAGATTTTGTTGTAGTTGTTAATCAACAAATAAAGGAAGAGACAATAAATAGACTAAGAGAAAATGGCATTATTGTAAAAAGAATGCCTAAAATTGAAGCTCCTCAAAGAATAAAATCAAAAAATAAATTATTTCCACATTGGAATAACACATTTGATAAATTTAATATTTTTGCTTTAACAGAATATGATAAAGTTGTTTATGTAGACAGTGATATATTTGTAGCAGATAATATTGACGAATTATTTGAACAACCAAATATGTCAGCAGTAGTTGCAGGAAAAAGCTATCCTTTTAATAAGAATTGGAATGAATTAAATTCTGGATTAATGGTTATAGAACCTAAAGAAGGAATGAGAGATAATTTAATTGGTCATATGTCTGATTTTGAAAGAAGAAAAAGAACACTAAGAAAACCTCATAAACAAGAATCTAAAAGATTCTTTTCAAGTATAAGTTTATTAAAAATAAAAGATAGAATTTGTAAATTTATTCAAGGTGTTGGTGATCAAGATATATTAGAAGATTTTTTCGATTGGAAAGAACACCCAGAACTACATTTAGATGAACAGTATAATGTATTTTCTAAATATGCAGATTATTACGAAAAAAAATTAAGAATAAAACCAAAATGTTATCATTTTATAGGTTCCAAAAAACCATGGAGTTTAACACCTAAGGAACTATTAAACAAAAGAAAAAGCCTAACGGGTAAAAAAACTTTAGAGGGTAAAGCATTTGAAGAATATATAAATATTATATATGGTATTGCCGAACAATATAAGCCAAGATTTTCAATCATAATCCCCATGAAAAATGCTGAAAATGATATAAAAAAAGCTCTTGCAAGTATAAAAAAGCAAGAATATGAAAATATTGAAATATTAGTAATAGATGATAATTCTACTGATAGTTCAAGGCACTCTGTCGAAGAGTTTATCGAAGGAAAACTTGAAATTGCAGATAAAATAAAATTGCTGGCTACAGAAGAAGGTCATAGAGGACCTGGAGCTGGAAGAAATGTTGGACTTAATAATGCAACAGGTGATTATATTTTGTTTTTAGATGCTGACGACGAATTAAATGATGAAGCATTAGATAACATTTCTAGAACGATATCTCTAAATCCAGAAGCAGATATTTTTTCTTTAGGTTATCAACTAACAAGCTTAGGATTTAATAGTGAGAAAGTTAGTACATTAAAGCTTAACGCAGGAGCAATACAAGAATCAAGATTTTTTCAAGTTGGTGCTAATACAGCAGGACAAATATGGAACGTGTGTGCTAGAAGAAGCCTATATGAAACACCAAAAAGATTAAGATTTAAAGAAAATTGTATATTTGAAGATTTACCAACAAAAGTAGAATTGTTTACAAGAACAAAGAAAAAAATAAAATCTGTACCACATATAACACATACACAATATAGTAGACCTGCAAAAAGTATTACAGGAACTATACAATTTAAAGATATAAAAAGATTAATAGATGCAAATGTAGAGATAGCAAATATTAGACCTGAAGTTGCATTAAAAGATAAAATGTACATAAATACAAGAATGGTCATGATGCCAGCTATACTAGGTTGGTTTGTACAAAGATGTATCCAGAACAGGATTAATTTTTATAAAATGTCAAAAAAAGAAGAAATAGAAAGATAATACTTGTTTAATGATTAATAATATGATAAATTATATATAAATTGATTGATTATTATATCAATCGTTATGAGAGAAAAGTTGTAGATAACTACGACACCCGCTCCAGCCATTAGTTTTCGTCGAACCACCTGTAATTATTGATACAAGTAAGTTTGAAGAAAACAAAGTGAATATCATTCACAATATATAAGTCGATTTAGTCGGCTTATTTGCTTTTTATTATCAGCACTGGTAAAAAAAGTAAGAATTAGCCTCAAAACATTGAACAAGGAGGTTTTTGTGATATGAGAAATGCTTGTATTAAATCATATAATAAGTTTTATGATGTAGATAGTAGGCTTAAAACAAAGCAAAAAGGTAGAAATCAGGATATTAATGTTAAAGAAATGGATAATTACAGAGAGATGAAGAAAAAATTAGAACAAGAAAACAAAAATTAGATAAAGCTAATAAACAAACAAAAGCACTTGATAATAAAAGCAAAAACATTAGAAAAAATAATTACTAAATTAAGAGAAGAAAAAGAGAGCTTAAAAGCACAATTACAGAAGTTTAAGGGCTTTTGGCATAATCTAATGAGCCACTTTCATAAAAAGATAACTTATGATAATGATCAAAATTATAAAATTGTTAGTGATGACCTATATAAAAATGGCATATTTGATGACAATGATAATGAAATTGCAAATAATATTTATAGAAAAGTAACTATACCAGATGAAAATAAGAATAACAAACTAAAAAAGAAAAATGATTTTAATTTGAATTAAAGGAGAATTATTATTATGAATAATATTATAGATGATAAAGTAAAAGATGTAATAGATATAATTAAGAATATGGATTTGAAAAATAAATTGAGACTTGGATTATGTGTAAGCTCAACTTCTTATACTAATCTAAAATATAATAAAGCACATATACATAGCGTATTTGATAAAAGATTAAAAGAAATTGATAAAAATAATAAATCATTTGAAGATATTAAGCATACTGACGAAAATGGTGTTGAATTTTGGTATGCACGAGAACTTATGCCAATTTTACAATATTCAAATTGGCAGAATTTTGAAAAAATAGTAAATAAAGCAAAAATATCTTGCGAAAATAGTAATATCAATGTATTAGACCATTTTACTGACATCAGTAAAATGGTTCAAATAGGCTCTGGTGCTGAAAGAAAACAACAAGATTATGAATTAACAAGATATGCTTGTTATTTAATAGCACAAAATGGAGATAGCAGAAAAAAAGTTATTGCTCTTGCCCAAACTTATTTTGCAGTACAAACAAGAAAACAAGAAAATGCTTAAAAAGAAATGACTTAATTAATACAGGAAAAGCTAGCAAATAATACTGCTAGCTCGTTTTTAACCTTTTTATCTAATTTTCTGTACAAGAGTCAATTACCGTTTTTCCATTGTAATTGATAACTTTTATTTTATATTCTTTAGTTTCCTTACTATCATCAATCATTATTTCATTGACTTTTGCTGAATATTCTGAATCACCTATTTTAGTAACATTAACTACTTCAAAACTTCTTCCTGTTGCTCCTCCATCGCGGTAATATACCCAATCAAAAAATTTAAACCATCTTTCAAATTCTTCTTCAAAGCATTTTTCTGATACATATTTTAACATTGTGCTTTTAAATTCAGAAGATTTTATATTGGTTGTTATATATGGTGTTCCTTCTACATCTACTGATTCTCCAGTTGTATCATTTTTATTTAATAATCCTAATTCAACTAATAAATTTTTGGGTGAACCTGCTAATGCTCCTGATAAATCCAAATACTTTTGTAAAACTTCTTTTATATCTTCATTATTATTGGAAGTTGTTGTATCTGTATTAGTAGCTACATTAGAAGTTTCATTGTTAGTTTTAACATTATTTTCACTTGAATTGTTTGAACTTATTGTTTCTGATATACTATTTATTTTTCCTTGTAAATCACTTACAGTTCCATTTAGGCTATTTACTTGAGCTTGAAGTTCAGTAGATTTTTGAATCTCTAATGTTTTATCATTGTTAATTTTATAAATAAATATTCCCATTACTACTATTGCAATTATAGCTAATATTAGGAAAAATGTTGATAAACTTATCTTTGTTACATTCTTTTCTTCCATGTTCTCACCTCGCTTTCTTTTGTAAAATAATTTATATAACTATATTTTATCAATTATGCTATTTTTTTACAATACTATTTGTAAATTTTCTATAAAATTATTGAAAAACTAAAAATTCAAGAGAAAAGATTAGTAGATTTATATTTAAGTTCGACATTAGATGTTGAAACTATCAATCATAAAAATGATGTTATTAAAAAAGAAATATCCTCAAAATATTGAAAAAAAGAGGTTTTTGTGATATGAGAAATGCTTGTATTAAATCATATAATAAGTTTTATGATGTAGATAGTAGGCTTAAAACAAAGCAAAAAGGTAGAAATCAGGATATTAATGTTAAAGAAATGGATAATTACAGAAAGATGAAGAAAAAATTAGAACAAGAAAAACAAAAATGAAGTATTAATAGTTTTTATTCATTAGATAAAAACTTTACAGAAAAATGCATAAAAATATTAAAAAAGCAGTAATAATTACTGCTTAAAATAGTTCTAAAATATACTCCCTTTCGCCAAATGCTACTAACAAACATATTTATCCATTTTTTGGAAAAGCACACACATATATATTATTTTCTATTAATTTTAATTTATATCCAAATATATATGACATTATATATGCATCTTTACCATAAGAATACACAAATTTTCCAATTAATACCATGATAACATCTTCGGTTTGTACCTTTTTTATCGTTTTTATTGTATCTATTATACCCATTTTTGCTCTATTCTCGGGTGAGACCAGAGGCCTCCCTGAATTATATTTTTACTGTACTTTGTTTAATTTGATTCCAGATTCTAGAGAAACTACGGGGCGAACAGAAACTAACCAGTTATCTAAGCCCACATTGGTATCAGGACTTCTCGGACCCCCCACGCAATATAAGTAGTCTAATCCACTGCAAATCAAGCCAAAAGTTACTTCAGCAACACAGAAGTAAGCTCCATAAGAATCGAAATCGACCGAGCGAGAGCCGACTGCATATTCAAATTCGTCATTTTCTCCTGTTACATATTTCATATTTTCTGGTGTTTCTAACTTCCATGAAGATGTTTCACTTAGAGGTTCTTCAGACCAGCTTCTAGTTGTTCCTTCCCAATACAACTCATAATTATCTCCATTTTTATAGTAATAATAACCATCACACGGTACATTATTCCAAGTATCTGAAGCACTTGTTGCTTTTTTCCAATATTTATAAACGTCGTTCCTCCAATCAGTTTCTTGGTCTTTTGCTGACAATGTTGGATAATAAAAATCTACTGTATGATTTCCTGTTATACTTGTATCTGTATAATCATTTGTTGTTCCAAAATTATATTTATTAAATGTAGGTGCTTTAAATCCTGTAACATTATTTATATCTTCTAGTGTTATACTTCTTGCTTTTCCTATTACACTTTCACCATTTTCAGTATATAACTTTGAATATATATTTGCACAAAATTTATTTATATTATTTTCTGTCGTACAAATATCATTATTATTACTATCCTTATCATTATATCCTGCTTGTCCTTCTTGCAAATCGTAACATAACCAGTGTTTAGCTAAATTTTCAATTAGTTGATCAGAAGATATTTCATCTGGTACTTTGACACAAGTAAAAGTATACTCATTATTAGTAGGCAATGGTTTTGCTGTTGTAATTAAATTTTTTCCATTACTATCTTTTCCAAAATATATCCAATCTATATATGTAGTTTCTGATTCTTTAAATTTTTCAAGTCCTTCTGCTGTAACTACATCTCCTATTTCGAATTGATTTTCTAAACCAAATACTATTGTTCTACTTCCTATTGTTACTTCTCCTGTTGTTTTTATTTCTTCTACTTGTTCTGCTGTTAATAATTTTTGGTTATTTGGTCCTAGTCTTTCTAATAATTCGTTTAAACTTTCTGTTTCTTTTGATGTATAACTATTTGCTAGTTTTGTTAATTCCCATAAGTCTTTTTCTTCTTGTACTTGACCTGCTATTGTTTCCATTTTTGCTTCTGTCGTTCTTGTTAATATTCCATTATTTCCACTTAGCATTGTTATTGATATTCCGTGCTAATATTAACAAAACGATTACTGTAACTACGAGCGAAATTAATGTTATACCAGCACTTTTGCTTATTTTTAATCTTTGCTTTTCAAAATATTTCTTTTTCATATTCCCTCTCCTCATCTTTAGTTTAAAAAACTTTTTTATTTTTTGCACATTATTTTGTATTTACATTTTTGTTACATCCATTTTTAAGTATTTGGCAGTATTACACTATAAAAAATATATGATTAACAATCGGTGCTATTATTGTTGTAATTAATCCTGTTACTATTATCGCAAGTCCACTCATTGCTCCTTGAATTTCACCAAGCTCCAGTGCTGTTGTTGTTCCTGAACCATGTGCGGATGTACCACAAGCTAATCCTTGAGCCGTTTCATCTTTTATATGCAATAATTTAAAAATTGTTGGCGCTATTGCTGCTCCTATTATACCAGATAATATTACTGCAAATACTGTTATAGAAGATATACCTCCTAATTCATCCGTTAATCCTATTGCAATTGGTGCCGTAATAGATTTAGAAAGTAATGATGTTCCTAATTCATTATTCATTTTAAATATTTTAGTTAATAATACTATTACTGTTGCATTTGCAATTATACCTGCCAATATTCCAGATAGAATACCTATAACATTCTTTTTTAATATTTTTATTTGTTTATACAAAGGTATTGCTAAACACACTGTTGTAGGTGTTAAAAAATATGAAATATATTTAGCACCTATATTATATGTTTCATAGTTTATATTAAATACTAATAATATTGCTACAATGATTATTGTCGTTACAAGCAGTGGATTAAGTATTGACAGTTTTGTCTTATTTTTTATGTATAGTGATAAATAATAAATTACTATTGTAATAACAAAACCAAAATAACTTGTTTGTTGCAAAAAATCCTGCATCCTATTTTGCTCCTCTCTCTTTTTTATTTCTTAATTTAATTATAAATTGGGATACTAAACCAGTTGTTATCATGACGATAATTGTTGAAATGATAACAATTATAATTATAGGTAACATACTCGATTTATAAGCAAAAAATGTATCTATTATTCCTACTGATGCTGGTACAAAAAATATAAGCATTATTGATAATAAAAATTCTGCGGTTGTTTCAACTTGATCTAATTTTATTATTCTAGTTAATAAGGCTATAAATAAAAAGACCATTCCATATATACTTACAGGAATTGGTAATGGTATAATATGATTTAAAATATCACCAATAAAAGAAAAGATTAAAATTATCATTAATTGTTTCACATATTTCATATATCAATTTTTCCTTCCAACGATGCCTATTATATCATGTTTTAAGATATTTGTAAATAAATTTTGTTTCTTTTATGAACAAATAGTTTTCCATACATATCAAAAACAATATATTATTTATTTTTTAATTTAAAATATCTAAACTTTTCATAAAATAAATCCTTACAATATTATATTTTATTAATTAATAAACATAACAATTAATCCTATTATACTTATTAAGATACAACTAATTTTTTGTACAACAACTTTTTTTTCAATATTTTCTTCAATGTATTTAGGTAAAAGTTTCATACCCAAAATTCCTATTATAAAAACAAAGGCTCCTTGAAAACCATTTAGTACGTTAACTAAGGCAAGTGGTATTATTATATTTGAATAATTAACTAATAGTATAGCAATTAAATTTATTATTTCATTAGTTAAATTTAAAGAAAAATACATTTTTCCATTATTTTTTAATGCATTAATAAACGATGTTCTAAAACTTTTTATAGATATAAATATAATTCCTAATAGTAAAAATCCAATTTGAAACCAAAAAGCACAAGAATTATATGGACTATTTCTTATTCCTAAATCAAATAAAAAATAATATAATGAAAAAGTTAAAGATGACAATGTCATAAAAAATAGAGCTAATAATTTGTTTTTATTGTTTTTTTCTTCAAAATCAAAAGAAATCAATACAGCAGATAGAATAACAATAATTGATCCAATTATTTGTTTTGTTGTAAGATTTTCTTTAAGAAATAATAATTCAAAAATATAGCTAAATACTGGTATTAACTGAAACATTACAACTACTATTGATGTATCGTTTTTTTCTAATGCTATAAAGTAAAAATATGTTGCTAGAATATAAAGAAAAGATGATAATAAAACACAAATTAATGAAATAGTCGTAATATTAATAGAAAATTTACTAAAAAATAACCATAATGGAGAAAGAACAATGCCTGAAACTAATGTTGAAAAAACTAATAGTGTTTTTAAACTACTTCCAGATTCATCTACCGTATTTATTAAAATTTTATCAATATGATTTGTTATTCCCCATAAAAATGATGCAAATACTGTTAAAACAATTGCTAGAGTCATACGATTTCTTCACTCCTTTCTTTTTTGTAAATTTTTTATATAAGCGTATTCTATCACTTTTACTATTTTTTTACAATATCTATAGTGTTTTAAAAATTATATAATAGAGGTATATGTAAAATTATTGAGATAATAAAACAATAACAAAAATTATAGATGACTAAATTAATATAATGCTTTAATTTTTATTAAATTTTTATTACAATAATGTAAAAAAATGTTAAAATATATGGATATTTATGGTATAATTAATATAATATATTTAAATTTGGAGATTTTGTAATATAGAAATATTATTTGATAATTGGATAGTAATTGAGAAAAAAATACGTACTAAAAAGATGCCAGTAAAACATATTATAATGTTGTAGAAAAGGTTAAAAGAAAAAGAGAAAGGAGAATTAAAAAAATAAAAAATGAATAATAATGAAGAGAGAAAATTAAAAAAACACTTGCATTTATTGAAATAAGAGTGTATAATTATGATAACATAAAAATTTAGCTTAAGGAGTGGGAATAAAACCCGCTCCTTAATTAGTGTTTGATGGAATACTAGAATAATTATTTATGATAATTGGATTTAAAATTTTTAATGAATAAATCTTAGAAGAGGAGGGAATGTCTTGGAAGGAAAAAGTATTGAAACAAAAGTATATAATTTGCTTAATTCGACTATTAATACTCTTGGATATAATCTTTATGATGTACTATTCCTTAATGAAGGAAAAGAGTATATTCTTAGAGTTGTAATTGATAAAGAAAATGGAATAGATATTAATGATTGTGAAAAAGTAAATAATGCTATAAATGATATTTTAGATGAAGCTGATTATATTAATGAAAAATATTTTTTAGAGGTTTCTTCCCCAGGAATAGAAAGAATTCTAAGAAAAGATCAACATTTTGAAAAGCAAATTGGAAATAAAATTTCAGTTAAACTTTTCAAAGCTATAAATAAGCAAAAAGAAATTATAGGTATATTAGAAAGTTACAGCAATGGTGAACTAGTTGTTCAACAAGAAAATAAAAAAATTAAAATTGAAACGAAAAATATAGCTTTAGCAAAAACTGTATTTGATTGGTAAGGAGGAAATATTTAAAAATGAAAAACATTGATGTAAAAGAATTAATTAAGGCAATGGATGAACTAGAAAAGGAAAGAGGAATAGAGAAAGCTTATCTTATAGAAAGTTTAGAAATAGCTTTAGTTACAGCCTATAAGAAAAATTTCGATTCTGTAGATAACGTAAAAGTTGTAATAGATAGTAATACAGGGGAACTTCATATTTATTCAGTTAGAAATGTTGTAGAAACTTTAGAAGATCCATTATTAGAAATTAGTTTTGAAGATGCTCAAAAAATTGATTCTAATTATAGTGTAGGAGATGTTGTAAACCTTGAAATAAAACCAAAAGATTTTGGAAGAATTGCTGCTCAAACTGCAAAACAGGTTGTTGTTCAAAAAATAAGAGAAGCTGAGAGAAATTTAATTTATAATGAATATAATGATAAAACTGGTGAAATTGTATCTGGTATTATACAAAAAGCAGATACTGGAATAGTTGTTATGGATTTAGGAAGATTAGAAGGAATTATGCCAGTAAAAGAACAGATTCCAACAGAAAAATACAGAGTAAATGATAAAATTAGAGGATATGTTTTAGAAGTAAAAAAAGAAGTTAAAGGAAATACACAAGTTATTGTTTCTAGAAGTCACCCAGATTTTGTTAGAAAACTATTTGAATTTGAAATTCCAGAAATATATGAAGGAATTATTGAAATAAAAAGTATTTCAAGAGATCCAGGATATAGAAGTAAGGTCGCTGTATATTCAAGAAATGAAAATATAGATCCAGTTGGATCATGTGTAGGACAAAAGGGTGTTAGAATTCAAAATATTATTAATGAGTTAAATGGTGAAAAAATAGATGTTATTGAATGGAATGAAGATCCAGCTATATTTATTTCTGCCGCTTTACTTCCAGCACAAGTTATGGCTGTAGATATTAAAGAAGAGGAAAGGTTTGCTCAGGTTATTGTTCCAGATGATCAATTATCATTAGCAATTGGTAAATCTGGTCAAAATGCTAGACTAGCGGCAAGACTTACAAATTGGAAAATAGATATTAAATCAGAAAGTCAATTTAGAGAAATGCTTATGAAATCTCAAACAGAAGAATATGAAAATTCAGACAATATGGAAGTAACAACAGAAGAAAAAAGTGATGAAGAATAGGATGTGTGACTATATGGTAGATAAAAAAAAGCCGGCAAGGACATGTGTTGCATGTGGTATTAAAAAAGAAAAAAAGGATTTACTTAGAATTGTTAGAACACTAGAAGGAAACATTGAAACAGATTTAACAGGAAAGAAAAATGGCAGAGGTGCATATATTTGTAAAAGTGAAGAATGTTTGAATAAAGCAATTAAGACGAAAAAACTTCAAAGAGTTTTCGAAAAAGACATTAACTTAGAATTATATGAAAGTATTAGAGGTGTAATTTTTGGTAAATAATGTTAAGGGGCTTCTTGGAATTTGTTCCAAGGCAGGAAAAATTATAGCAGGTACAGATGCTGTTATAGAAGGAATTTATGAAAAAACAGTTGTGTATGTTATAGTTGCGGAGGATGCTTCAGATAATACAAAAAAGAAGATTGAAAAAGTTTGTAAAGAAAAAAATATTAAAATGTTTATTTATGGAAATATTTTTGAAAACAGTAAAGCTATTCGGTAAAGTTAATAAAGCAATAATAGGCATAAGGGATAAAAATTTAGCTTTAGCAATTGAAAAGAAAATTTGTGGGGGTGTAGTTATTTGAAAAAAATCCAAGCAAACGATTCAGAAGATAAAAATAAGAAAGATGAAAAATTGATTAAAGGAGTTACAAAAACAAAGTCTATGGAGAATAAGAAAGAAAAAAAAGAAGAGCCAGTTATTATTAGAAGAGCAGTTATTATTAACGAATATGAGGAAGAAAAGAAAAGAGAAGAAGAACAAAAAAAGAGAGAACAAAAAAGAAAAGAAGATGTAGGATTTATAGAAAAAAATAGAAATAAAGATTACAATATTGTATACAGAGAAAAGCCTACTAAACCAATGACTGTTAGCGAACTTTTTGGTATTAGCAAAAAAGAAGAACCCAAAAAAGCTACAACAAAACAACCAAAAGAAGTTACAGATAATAATATAACAAAGCCTAAGGACACTACCGTAAAAGAAGATGAAAGAAAGACTTCTTTTAAATCAGAAAAACAAGAAAATAATATTTCTAAAAGTAATAAACCTAATAATAGATTTGCTCAAAACAGAAACGATAAAAATTTAAATGTAAAAAGTAACTTTAATAATCAAAGAAGAGATACAAATAGAGTACAAAGAAAAAATAATTTTGAAGAAAAAGGAATTAGTAGCAAAATTCCAAATTTCATGGAGGCTGAAGTTACCCAAAAAGAAAATACTAGAGAATATGGTAACAAGGTTAAAGATAAAATAAAACAAAACCAGAAGCAAGAGGAAAATCGTCCAAAGAAGAATAATAGAAAAAACGGAAGAGCAGATTTTAATAGTGATAAATTAAATAATCTTAAAAAGCAAAATAAACTTTCAAATATGTTTAGCGAAGGAGAAATGCTTGATTATTACGATTTAAGTACTGAAAGAGGAAGACGTAGTAAGAAGAAAAATCAAAAAGAAGCTGAAAATAGAGTAAAACAAAAAATCTTTAAATTAACAGAAATTGAAATTCCAGAGAATATTACAGTAAAAGATTTAGCATCTGAAATGAAAATTACCAGTGGAGATGTTATAAAAAAATTACTAGGATTAGGAATAATGGCAACAATAAATAATGAACTAGATTTTGATACAGCTTTCCTAATTGCAGAAGAATATGGTATTACTGCTAAAAAGAAAAATATAGTTACAGATGAAGATATTCTTATTGATGAAACAGAAGATAGAGAAGAAGATTTAGAGTCTAGACCACCTGTAATTGTAGTAATGGGACACGTAGATCATGGAAAAACATCTTTACTTGATGCTATAAGAAGTACAAATGTTATTGAAGGTGAATCAGGAGGTATTACTCAACATATTGGTGCATATCAAGTTACAATTAATGATAGAAATATTACGTTCTTAGATACCCCAGGACATGAGGCTTTTACAAGTATGCGTGCTAGAGGTGCTCAAATTACTGATATAGCAATATTAGTTGTTGCTGCAAATGATGGAGTTATGCCTCAAACTATTGAAGCAATTAACCATGCTAAGGCTGCAGAAATCCCAATTATTGTTGCTGTAAACAAAATGGATTTACCTGAGGCTAACTTTGAAAAGGTTAAACAAGAACTTATGAAATACGAGTTAGTTCCTGAAGAGTGGGGTGGAAATACAATTTATGTTCCAATTTCTGCAAAGAAAAAACAAGGAATAGATAATCTTTTGGAAATGGTATTATTGCAAGCAGATGTATTAGAGTTAAAAGCAAACCATAGGAAACAAGCAAAAGGAACTGTAATTGAAGCAAAACTAGAAAAAAATAGAGGACCTGTTGCTACAATGCTTGTACAAAGAGGTAAATTAGACGTTGGAGATACAATTATTGTTGGATCTAGTATTGGTAGAATTAGAACAATGCAGGATTATAAAGGTAGAAAGGTTAAGACAGCTGGACCATCTATGCCAGTTGAAATTACTGGACTTACTAGTGTACCTCAATCTGGAGATATTTTCTATGAAGTAAAAGATGAGAAGACTGCTAAACATTTAATTGAAAAGAGAAAATATGAAGAAAGACAAAAAGAGATAAATAAAGCTACTGTTGTAACTCTTGATGATTTATTTAAAAAGATTGAAAGTGAAAATTTAAAGCAATTGAACTTAATTGTAAAAGCAGATGTACAAGGATCTGTTGAAGCTTTAAAACAATCATTAGAAAAGCTTTCTAATAATGAAGTAAAAGTAAAAGTAATTCACTCTAATGTTGGTGGAGTTACAGAAACAGATGTTACACTAGCAAAAGTTTCAAATGCAATTATTATTGCATTTAATGTAAGACCAGAAGTTTTAGCAAAAGCAAATGCTGATAAAGAAAATGTACAAATAAAAACTTATTCAGTAATTTATGATGCAATTAATGATGTTGAGGCAGCAATGAAAGGAATGCTTGCACCAGTTTATAAAGAGGTAATTATAGGAACAGCAGAAGTAAGGCAAGTATTTAAAGTTTCAAATGTTGGAACAATAGCTGGAAGTTATGTTCTAACTGGAAAAGTTTCTAGAAATGCTGGTATTAGAGTAATTAGAGATAATATTGTTATTCATGAAGGTAAATTAATTTCATTAAAAAGATTTAAAGAAGATGTTAAAGAAGTTGCTACAAGTTATGAATGTGGTTTACAGATTGAGAATTTTAATGATATTCAAGAAGGCGATGGGTTAGAAGTTTATATTATGGAGGAAGTAAAATAATATGCCATCAAATGGAAATAGAATGAATAAAGTAGATGAGGAAATAAAGAAGGAAGTTGGGAAAATAATTTCAACAGAGCTTAAAAATCCTCATCTTACTGGATTAATAAGTGTTACTAAAGTAAAAACAACACCCGATTTTAGATATTCAAGAATTTATGTTAGTATGATAGGAGAAAAAAGTAAAAAAAATAATCTATCAATTTTAAAGCAGTCTAGTGGACATATTAGAAGTTTACTAGCTAAAAGTGTAAATTTTAGAACTACACCAGAGCTTGTATTTGAATTTGATGAAAGTATAGAATATGGTGCAAAAATAGATGAGATTTTGAAAGATATTACTAAAGATTTAAAAAATAAATAAAAATATCTATAAGTTTCAATGATGTATACCTATATATTTTATTTCTAGATAATAAAATATATAAATTAAATCGATTAAATATTTAAAATATTATATAAAGAGGAGAAAAAGGTAAAAATAATTGATTAATTATTTTTTACCTATGTGAATTAAATGACTTTAGATGATATATTAAAAGAAATTGAAAAAGCAGAAAAAATATTAGTTTTAGCGCATGAAAATCCAGATGGAGATGCTATAGGAAGTGCAGTTGGACTTTGTATTGCCCTACAAAATATGGGTAAAAATGCTGAAGTATTAATGAACGAATATCCTGCAAATTTTTCTTTTTTACCAGGAATTCAAAATATTAAAAAAGAGGGTAGCTTTGAAAAATATGATATGGTTTTTGTAGTTGATTGTCCAGATATAAACAGAGTTTATAAAGATTATATCCCATATTTTGAACGAGCAGATGTTACAGTAGAATTTGATCATCATACAAAAAATTCTATGTTTGCAGATTATAATATTGTTAATCATGTATCCCCAGCATGTGCACAAATATTAGTTTCAAGTTTTGAATATTTAAATATAGAAATAACTAAAGAAATTGCAACTAATTTGCTTACTGGTATAATTACAGACACTGGTGGATTTAGACATTCTGGAGTTACACAAGAAACATTTGAGTTTGCTGGTTGGGCTTTAACAAAGGGAGTTAATGTTCCAACTATATATAGAGAATCTTTAATGGTTACAACAAAAACAAAATTTGAAGTAGAAAAATTAGCAATGCAAAGATTAGAATTTTTTGAAGATGGAAAAGTTGCTTTTACATACATTACAATAGAAGATGATGAAAAAATAGGTGTTGAACCTGGGGATTATAACGGAATTGTTGAAATTGGAAGAAATATAAAAGATGTAGAGGTTTCAATTTTTATTTATCAAAAAAAAAGACGGAAACTTTAAAGTATCACTTCGTTCAAATGATTATATTGATGTTTCAGATATTTGTATGATTTTTGGAGGAGGAGGCCATATTAAGGCTGCTGGTTTCATAACAGAGATGAAATTTGAGGATATAAAAAAAGCAATATTGTTAGAAGTTAGTAAAAGTTTAAAAAAAGAAATATAAATTTCTTAAACTTAAATAAGGACTAATAAGGATGAGTAATGGAATTTTAATTGTCAACAAACCAGAGGGAATTAGCTCACAAGGAGTAGTAAATAGAATTAAAAAAATACTAAATGTAAAAAAATGTGGACATGCTGGTACATTAGATCCACTTGCAACTGGAGTTTTACCAATTTTAATTGGAAGTTATACAAAACTATCAAAATATTTAATAGAACATGATAAAATATATAGAGCTGTAATAAAATTAGGTGAAAAAAGTTCTACAGGAGATAGAGAAGGAGAAATAATAGAAACTAAAAGTATTCCTAAAAATATAAATAAAGAAAATATAATAAATACTTTAAATAGTTTTTTAGGAGTACAAACGCAAATACCTCCTATATATTCTTCTATAAAAATAAAGGGTAAGAAACTATATGAATATGCAAGAAAAGGAGAAAAGGTTGATATTCCTAAAAGAGAAATACGAATTTATAATATAAATTTAGTTAAATTTGATAAAAAAAATAATACAATAGAATTTGAAGTTAGTTGTTCAAAAGGTACATATATTAGAACTTTATGTGAAGACATTGCTGAAAAATTAGGAACAGTTGGATTTATGCTAGAATTAAACAGAACAAAAGTTAATATGTTTTCTATAGATGAAAGTTATAAATTAGAAGAAATTGAAACTGGTAATTATAGAATAATTGAAATGGAAAATATATTCAAAGACCTTCAAAAGATATATTTAAGTAATAGAAAATTAGAATTATTCTTAAATGGAGTAAATTTAAGTTTTGAATTACCTGATGGTTTATATAATATTTATTATGAAAAGAATTATATTGGTTTAGGAATAGTAAAAAACCAGTTATTAAAGAGAGATGTTATTATTTAGAGAAATAATTTTTCTTCTAACTTAAGTGCATCAGAAATTTATAATTATCAGTAAAATCAAAAAAATATAGTAATTAATTAAGTAGTATTTTTGGGGGGAATAATTTATGTATAAAAGAGTTGAAACAAGACCTATTTTTGTTGGAGGAGTTCAAATTGGTGGGCAAAATAAGGTTGTTATTCAGTCTATGTGTAACACAAAAACAAAAAATGTTAAGGAAACAGTTAATCAAATTTTAAAATTAGAACAAATAGGTTGCGAAGTAATAAGAGTTGCATGTTTGGATATTGAAGATGCAAAGGCAATTAAAGAAATAAAAGAAAAAATACATATCCCAATAGTAGCTGATATTCATTTTGATTATAGAATTGCTTTAGCTGCAATAGATTCAGGAGTCCACAAAATTCGTATTAACCCCGGAAATATTGGTGATGAAGAAAATACTAGATTAGTTGTTAAAGCATGCAAAGAAAATAAAATTCCAATTAGAATTGGAGTTAATAGTGGATCATTAGAAAAAGATTTATTAGAAAAATATGGAAAACCTTGTGCAGATGCTATGGTTGAAAGTGCAAGAAAACATATTGAAATTCTTGAAAAATTAGATTTTTTTGATATTGCAATTTCACTAAAATCTTCAAATTTAGAGATGTGTATAGAAGTTTATGAAAAAGCTGCTATAGCATTTAATTATCCATTACATTTAGGAATTACAGAAGCAGGAACTGTTTTTTCTGGGACAATAAAATCTGCAATAGGACTCGGAACTATTTTAAGAGAAGGAATTGGAGATACTATAAGAGTTTCACTTTCAGATGATCCAATAGAAGAAATTCCAGTTTGTAAGGAAATATTAAAAAATTGTGGATTATTAAAAAATAGTGCAAAACTAGTTTCTTGTCCTACATGTGGAAGAATACAATATGATTTAATTCCAATAGCAAAAGAAATGGAAAAGTTTTTACAAACTATAGATAGTGATATAACAGTTGCCATAATGGGATGTGGTGTAAATGGGCCAGGAGAAGCTAGGGAAGCAGATATTGGAATTGCAGGTGGAGTAAAAGAAGGAGTCCTTTTTAAAAAAGGCGAAATTATATGTAAAGTAAAACAAGAAGAAATGGTTAAAGTTTTAAAGGAAGAAATATTAAAAATGATAAATTAGTAAAGTTGTATTTATTATTTTAGTTGAATTATATAAATAATATGTTCTCAAATAGTGTCATCTTTTTGATCTTTAATATTATATAAATTTTAGTTAAGTTTAATTTTGGTAAAATAGTATATGATTTGCAACAATAAAATTGTATTTAATTGACTCTTTTGTTCTATTTATTTATTATAAATAAATTTATTGATATAATTTTTTATATGATACTAAATGGAGAAAATTTATATAATGGAAGATCTTTTAAAAAGTGCTAAAGATGGAAATATAGATGCATATACTGAATTGTTCTTTTTATTAAAAAAGGATTTGGAAAAAGTTGCATCAATTATATTGAAAGATAAAGATTATGTTGATGATATAATACAAAATGTTTATTACAAAGCATACGAAAATTTAGGAAAATTATATAATGATAATAAATTCAAGAGTTGGATATTTACAATTTTAAGAAATGAGTGTATAAACGCTAACAGACGTATAAGTAGATATCAAAGTGAAGCAGATTTTTCTGAAATTGAAGAATATGTATCAGACAGTTCTGCTTATAATTTAAGTTCTAAAATTTCTTTTGAAGACATGATTAAAAAACTTACAAAAGAAGAACAAAAACTACTTAGAATGAAATATGAAGAGGCTTTAAGTAATATTGAAATTGCTGAAGAATTAGGAATGCCATATAATACGGTAAAAAGTAAGATTTTAAGAGCAATTAAAAAGATAACTTTAATATTACTAATTTTAATAATGATTTCTGGTTTCACAGTTCTTGCAACATTTATTATCAAACAGATTAAAGCTCATTTTACAACAAGTTTAAAGGCAATAGATACAGCTGTTGAAAATGGTTATGTTCAAGAAATTGATTCTGATTTTGTTTATGATAATGGAATAGGTATTAAAGTTGATGCTATTGTTTTAGATGATAAGAATTTAGATATTTCATTTGTCTACGATATACAGGATAAGGAAAAGTATGGAGAAATTAGCGGGATAGGTTTAGAAGATTATTCAATATTAATTAATAATGAAATTGTATATGATTATATATGTATTGAGAATACTTTAACACAATATACAATGCAAAATGTTGAACATTTTAATAAATTAGATAATGTGTATAGAAATTCAATACTGTTCTCTTCTAAAAATAATTTTCCAAAATCAGAAAATATTGGAATAAAAGTTAAATCAGTTTACTTAAAAAATCAAGGAAAAAGAAATTATATTAATGGTAAATGGGATTTACAATTCAATATTATAGAAAAACTTAATGAGCGAAAAAGTGAAAAATATATAATGGATGAAAATGAGTATGTTGAAAAATATAAAATATTTTTAATGGAGACATCTTTAAATTTAGATATTGATTTTAATATAGAGATTGATATTAAAAACATTGAGGAAATAGTATTGTTTAATGAAAATAATATTAAAATTTATTATGATAATTGTAATTATAACAAAAATAATAATCATTTAACTATTACTTTTGATATAGGAAAATATATAGAAAATATTAGTGATTTAACATTAGAAATTCCAAGAAAAAATAATGAAAATATTATTATAAAATTCAGGGGAAGCCGGGTAACCCCGACTCCCCCCTGAGGGAAAACAATCCATGATAGTTTAATGATAAATTACCATATGTATTCTTACTGCTTGAGTATACGAAGACAGATTTTCATATGTAAAGTAGTATCCAACATTGGAGTTTATGGAGATGTTGTTTTTAGAATATAAGCTCCCATTTGCATATGCATAGTACGTTAAGATAGCCGAACCAGTTGTCGAATTATACAGCTTAATTCTAATTTGGTCACTGATGGGATTCCCATTGGAGTCAGTGATTTCAACCTTAAACCCAATGCTGGAGTAGGGATAAGACCGGGTTGCACCCTGATGATTATGGACAAACGTCCAAGTATTGTCCACCAGGGTGATGGATCTGATTTGGTTTTCCTTCGCTTGGATGGTCTTGTCTTCAGCGTTCGAGTCGGTTTCAGCGGCATACACGGGGATGTTGCAGAGAAACAGGATAGCTACCAGTACGATTGCGAAAACTTTCTCTTTCTTCATGTCGGTTTTCCTCCAAATTTTTGATTTGTTCATGGATTGTTCTCCCTTGGTCGATCTAATGTTACCCTGAGTTAGGGCGTATATTAGTCGACCGTATCCTTCTAGGGTTTTGGATACATTTATATTTTAGCACAGGAATTTGTATTTTTTTAAAAAGTCAAAAAAATACAAATTTTTTATGCGCCAGATTTTAACCTTCATTTGTCTATATATATGGAGGTAAAAAAGTATGGATATTATTATTTTAGAAAGAAACGTAAATTATTCAATCAAGTTAATGAAGGATATTTGTA
>JAFXMI010000040.1 GCA_017530505.1 Clostridia bacterium
AAAATTATCCTATAAATAATAAATTAAAGCAGAAGCTAATATTATTTATATGTTAATCAAAAATAATAAATAAGAAATTAGCCTATAAATTAAAATTACTATCTATAGACTAATTATTAATTTATTTTATCCTTTATAAAATGCTTCATACGCTCTGTAAGCTTGATAAATGTCATATTTACTACAAATCTCATAAGGTGAGTGCATACATAAAATTGGTACTCCACAGTCTAAAACTTCCATACCTCTGTTTGCAAGAGTTAGAGCAATTGTTCCTCCACCACCCTTATCAACTTTTCCAAGTTCTGAAGAATGATAACTTATATTGTTTTCATCAAAAATTTTTTTAACCTCTGCAACAAATTCTGCTGGTGACTCAGATGAACCAGATTTTCCTCTAGCTCCTCCATATTTGACAATACAAACTCCATGTCCTAGTTTTGAACTATTATATTTATCGAATACATCTGGATAGTTTGGGTCTTGCGCTGCATCAACATCTGCTGATAATGCTTTTGAATTACTAAAGGCTTTGTTTAAAGCATTTGGTGAATTTTCATTTCTTTTTTCAAGGATTTCTAAAATAAATGTCTCAAAAATTCTAGATTCCATGCCAGATACACCCATAAATCCAACTTCTTCCCTATCTGTTAAAACACAAATTGCAGTCTTTTTTGGATTTCTTAGATTTAAAATTCCTCTTAATGCTGTATATGAACAAACTTTATCATCTTGGCCATAAGAAGCTACCATACTAGAGTCAAATCCCATACTCCTTGCTTTAAATGCTGGTACAAATTCTAACTCTGAAGTTGTAAAATCAATTTCTTTAATTCCATATTTTTCATTTAAAATATTTAAAACATTTAGCTTAATTTTTTCACTTATATTTTCATTTGAGTAAGGAATCGATCCAACCATAATGTTCAATTCTTCGCCAGTAATACCTTCTTTTAATTTTCTTTCATCTTGTGCTTGAGATAAATGTGGTGGTAAATCTGTTATCATTAAAGTTGGTTCAGTTTCATCTTCACCATAAGTTATATTAATTTTATCTCCATTAGATTTCACAATTAGCCCATGCATTGCAAGTGGAATAGTTGCCCATTGGTATTTACGAATTCCACCATAATAATGAGTTTTTAAATAAGCAAATCCGCTATTTTCATATAAAGGGTTTTGTTTTAAATCAATTCTTGGTGAATCCGCATGTGCAGCTACAACTCTTAATCCTGTAGTAATTGGATCTTCTCCAATTACAGCTGCAAAAATATTTCTGTTTTTATTTACAAAAAATATTCTATCACCAGGATGTAATTCACTTACAGTTTTTATATCTTTAAAGTTATTTTTAATTAAGATTTCTTTCGAGCTTTCAACTATTTCCTTTTCCGTTTTTGAGTGATTTAAATAATACATGTATTCTTCTGCAAACTGAAATATATTATTTTTATCATCATTAGAAATCTTCTCCCATCCACTCCTTTTTTGATTAAATAATTCTTCTTTTAATGTTTATGCGTCCAAAATATTTCCTCCTTTTTAAGTTTTTAGTTTATTAAAACTATAAAATTTCTAAAATAACCCTAGTTTTCCTAACAGGTTTTTTGCTATATTTATATGCTGATTTAATCATTTGAATTGTTTCGTTTGCCTTTGTTTCATTAGAAGCATGTACATAAGCTATAATATCACCTTTTGATAATTGGTCTCCAACTTTTTTACATAAAACAATTCCAACTTTTTTATCTATATCATCTTCTTTTTTTTCCCTTCCAGCTCCGAGCAAAACACTTGCTTTTCCAATTAATTCTGCATTTAAAGAACTAACATATCCCGTTTCTTCAGACAATACTGGAATAATAATTGGTGCTTTCTCAAATTTTTCTGGGTTTTCAATATAACTTACATCTCCATTTTGTGCAACAACTAACTCTTTAAATTTTTCATAAGCTTTACCATTTTGTATTACTTCCATTATTTTATCTTTATTCTTAATAAGATCTTCACCTTTCCCTGCCATTTTGAGTATAAAAGCGCCAAATGTTAATATAATTTCTTTAACATCATCAGCCATTTCACCTTTTAATGCTTTTATTGCTTCAACAACTTCAAGCGAATTTCCAATGCTATATCCAACAGGTTCGTTCATATTGGTTAAAATACACATTACATCTTTTCCACTATTATCACCTATTTTTTTCATTATTTTAGATATAATTATAGCATCTTTCTTATTCCTCATAAAAGCACCACTTCCACACGTTACATCTAAAATAATATGCTCCGCCCCTGCCGCAATTTTTTTACTCATAATACTTGAAGCTATTAATGGAATCGAATTTGTACATCCAATTGAATCTCTTAAAGCATAAAGCTTTTTGTCAGCTGGTACTAAATTTAAACTTTGTCCAATTAAAGAAATTCCATGTTCTTTAACATTGTTTTTAAATTCTTCTATGGTAATATCTGTTCTGTATCCTGGAATTGATTGTAATTTATCGATTGTTCCTCCAGTAATTCCTAGTCCTCTTCCAGACATTTTAGCAATTGAAACCCCAAGCGAAGCTATTATAGGCGACAAAATTAATGTAATTTTATCTCCAATTCCTCCAGTACTATGTTTATCAACCGTATTGTCTGCAATATCTTTAAAATCTAAAACATCTCCAGAATATGCCATTGCCTTGGTTAAGTAAACTATCTCCTTTTCTGTCATTCCGTTTATACAAATTGCCATAACTAGCGCAGCAGCTTGATAATCTGTTATATCATTTTTAGTATATCCATCTATAAAATATTTTATTTCTTCTTCTGATAATTCTTCTGAATTTTTCTTTTTTTCAATAATATCAATAATTTTCATTTTTTTCCTTATAAATATATATTTTTTTCTTAAAATACTAGTTTAAAAATAATATACAATTATATTATTGCTAATACTCTTGATTTATATGCTACTGGCCTATTTGAAAAAGTAAATGCTTGTAGTAAATTTTGTGAAGCTCCTGAGATTTTTGAATCATTATCTGTATGAATATATGCAAGAATATCACCATTTTTAACGCTATCACCAATTTTCTTTTGTAATACAATTCCAGCTGTTCTATCTATTTCAGAATCACTATTCATCCTTCCTGCACCCAAAAATCTAGCTATACTTCCAACCATATCTGCATCAATACTTTCAACAAATCCTTCGTTACTGCTATATAGTGGAACAATTTTTTCTGCTACTGGAAACTTATCTGGGTTATCTATAAATTCCATACTTCCGTATTGAGCCTTTACCATTTCCTTAAATTTCTCATAAGCCCTTCCAGATGATATAGCTTCTAAAATTGTTTTTTCATTCTTCACCTTATCTTTACTATTTGTTGCTAATTCTAAAATTGCTCTTCCTAAAGAAACAATAACATCTCCTACGTCCTGTGTCATCCTCCCCTGTAAACATTCTAATGTTTCTTTTATTTCTAAAATATGACCTATAGAATATCCTAAAGGTTCATCCATTAGAGTAATTACAGAAGTAACTTCTTTGTTTAATAATACTCCTAATCTCTTTAAAATTCTAGAAAGCTTTTTTGCTTCCTCTTTTGTTTTTATATAAGTACCTCTACCACATGTTATGTCAAAAACAATCTTATTACTTCCAGTTGCTAATTTTAAACTCATTAAACTCGCAGCAATAATTGGAACACTATCTTTACATCCAATCTCATTTCTTAATTTATAAATTTTACTTTCCGCTGGAGCTAAATTTAAAGTTTGATTTATAATACTTACACCAATATTTTTTATATTTTTTTTGAATTCATCTATTGTTATTTCTGTATTAAATCCAGGAATTGATTCTAATTTGTCAATAGTACCCCCAGATATTCCAAGTCCCCTACTTGATATTTTAGCAACTGGCAATCCAAGAGAAGCTATAATAGGCATTAAAATAAGTGTTGCTTTATCTCCAACTCCTCCTGTACTATGTTTATCAACAATATAATTAGAAATTTGGCTTAAATCTATAACATCACCAGAATTTGCCATTTCAATTGTTAAATCAACAATTTCTCTTTCTGTCATACCTTCAACATATATATAACTTAATAAAGCTGATGCTTGAGCCTCTGAAATTTCGTCTTTAGTATATTTACCTATAAAGACTTTTATTTCATCTTTTGTTAATTCTTTTCCCATACGTTTTTTATTTATTATACTAGTAATATCCATAATAGAGTTCTCCTTTGTGTTTTATATAAAATTTTTAATAAAGCTTTTTCTATGTATCATACAAGGACCAATTTCTTTAATTTTGGAAATATGCATTGCTGTACCATATCCTTTATGCTTTTCAAAGCCATATTCTGGATATATATTATCCCACTCCATCATTATTCTATCTCTCGTAACTTTAGCAATTATTGAAGCACATGCAATTGAATATATTTTAGCATCACCTTTAATTATAGATTTATATGGAATTCCACATGTATCCATATTATTTAATGCATCTACCAAAATTATATTAGGCTTAATCTTTAAATTTTCAATTGATATTTTTAATGCTAGTTTTGTTGCATTTAAAATATTAATTTCATCAATTTTTTTATGATCTACAATTCCAACACTATAAGCTATAGCCTCTTTAGTAATTAATTCATACAATTTTTCTCTTTTTTTCTTTGAAATTTTTTTAGAATCATTAATTCCCTCTATAAAGGAATTCTTTGGCATAATAACTGATCCTACTACTACTGGTCCTGCTAAAGGACCTCTTCCAGCCTCATCAATTCCACATATATATTGAATTTTATCACTGTATAATTTTTTTTCTTCTTGTTTTAATAAGTTTAATCTTTCAACTTCATTTTCCTTCATTACTTAAAATTCCTTATTCTATTATATCTGAAAGTTTATATTTTACTTCATTATCACTATTCTCAATTCCATCTGTAAAAATAACTTCTCCCAGTGAATAATTTACAATAAATTCTGAATTATTTGAGAGCATTCCTGAATCTAACCCCATCTCTTCTAAATCTGTACTATTCAATCTGTACCATAAATTATCTGTTGTTTCATTGATAGAAAGACCATCTGATGTAATATCATATATAGAAAGTAAATTAATATCAACATTTGTTCCTGGTAAACTTATATTAGAAAATTCATAATCCTCATATATAACTTCTAATTTCCCTTTAACAATATACATATTAGTAATAATTGATTTAGCCTTTGTATCTTTAATAATTGAATTTGAAATTGTAATAGTAATTCCAGCAATTATTGACATAATAATTATCATACTTACTAATAATGATAAAGTTATACCTTTATTATTTTTTATCATTTATATTATTATTCCTTTTTAAAAAATCTAATAATAAACCTAAATATATTACTCTTTACTATGAAACACTATTAAATTAAGTAAATAAAATTTTATTAGTGGAAAATAATTATTTCTTACTTAACTTAATTAATAGAAAAAATATTTTAAACAAATTAATATTTTAAGTTTATTTTAATTATTTAAATGTATTATATATATATAAGATATTTTTTTCAATATTATTTGGATAAATTTTCTTTAAATAAATTATTGAAAATATATCAAATTTGCTGTATGATGTAAATAGATATTATTTTAGGAGGTAAATTATAATGGATAACAAAAATGAATTTAATTACAGTAACGAAAACCATTTTAGAAAATCCGAAAATCCTAATAAGGTTGGTTTTGGGAAAACTATATTTATCCCATTTTTATCTGGTATTTGTGGTGCTGGATTAATTGTAGGTATTTGTTTTGGAATACCTCAAATTAAAGAAAAACTTATTGGAGAACCTAACTTTTCCATACCTACTTATTCAACAATAAATAAGGAAGAAAAAACAGAGGATAAAGTTTATACCATTTCAGATTTTTCAGAAGTTGGTCCAACAGTTGCTGCAAAAGTATTACCATCAATTGTTGGTATAGAGGTTTCTTACAATGTAAACTCTTTTTGGGGAACTTCAACTGGAACAGCTACAGGCTCTGGAATTATAATTAGCGAAGATGGTTATATTATTACAAACAATCATGTAATTTCAACTGAAAGCTCATCATCTTATTATGAAATTACAAAATCAACTGGTTTAAAAGTTAAATTATATGGAGATGATAAGGAATATGAAGCTAAAGTTATTGGAACTGATTCTTATACAGATATAGCAGTTATAAAAATAGATGCTACTGGGCTTATCCCGGCTACTCTTGGAAACTCTGATGAAGTAAGAGTTGGAGAATATACAATGGCGATTGGAAATCCAATTGGTATGGATTTTACAGTTACGCAAGGAATAATTAGTGCCATAAATAGAGAAGTATCTAGTAATGATGGAACAGTATATGTAGCTATTCAAACTGATGCTGCTATAAACTCTGGTAATAGTGGTGGTGCATTAGTAAACTTAAAGGGTGAACTTATTGGTGTAAATACATTAAAAATCTCTGGAAGTGGAGTTGAAGGAATTGGATTTGCTATTCCTGTTAATTCAATAACTGATGTAATTGAACAATTAATTGATCATCAAAATGTAACTCGTCCATTTATTGGTATAACTGGACAAGCAATTAATTCTGAAGTTGCAGAACTTTATAGCTTACCAAAAGGAATTTCTGTACAATCAGTAATAAAGGATTCTCCCGCAGAAAAAGCTGGAATCAAGCAAGGAGACATTATAATAAAATTTGAAAATACTGAAGTTACTTCTGTTCCTGAATTAAATAGATTAAGAAATAATTATAAAATTGGAGATACCGTTACTCTTACTATTTTAAGAAAGGGAAAAGAAGAAAATATTCAAATTATTTTAGGAAAAGAACCAGAAAATATTGAAGATAGTGATGAGATAACTGAACAAAATAATATTCCAAACAAAAAAAATGAAAGTGAAACCTCAGACAGTATTTGGGACTTTTTTAGATAAATCTTCTTGTTATATATATTTACAAAAAAAATAATTATTGATATTATAATTAAAATATATTGAAAAATGGAGGGATATACGTGAAAGCTGTATTTCCAACAAAAGGAGTAATAATAGTTACCAAGAATAATGTAAGAGTACTTCATGATTTTTATAAAGAAATATTAATAAATTCTAAACTTTTTAACATTTATCAAAATTCTAGTTTTCAATTACAAGTTAAAAATTTAAATTATTTACCACAAAACTCTAACATTATCTTATCACAGGCTCACCTTCTTACTTTGCAACAATTACAGCAAATTGTTGCAAAACAATTACAGGAAAACCAGAAAAACAATTCTAATGATAACTCAAGAAATTCTAATAGTACAATAAGAGCTGAAGAACCTGATTTTACTGATGAACCATTAGATGACAATTTTATTAAGAATAATCCATTTTTCCAAACTTTAACATATACTGATAATAACAAAAACTCATCTAATTAATATTTATTTAATATTTAAATATTTTTCTATTATTATTAATATTTAAAAAAGAAATCTAAAAATATTAATATTTTTATGTGAAGAAAGGAAAAAAGGTCTCGATATGCAAAAAATAAATTTTTATAATGAGAATGGAAATAAGGTACAAGCAGAATTTGTTTTTTCTATTATTATTCCAAGTATTAATAAAACATTTGTGGCTATAAATAATGGTGATTTAGTTTTTAATGAGGAAAGCTCTTATAATAATTTAGATGTTTTAGAATTAATTAGTGAAAACGGGAAGAATTATTATGTTTCAGATGTAAAAGATGAAGATTGGGAAACTGTAAAACAGGCAATAATTGAGGAATTTCTTTCAAAAATAAAATAATTAGCTTAAAAATTTTAACAAAAGCTTTATGTTTTTATTTAAAATTTTTATGTAAAAGTATGCAAATCTTTTAAATTATAGGAAGTTCTTAAAAATTTCCTATAATTTAAAAAATTGTTCCAACAATTCCATTTTCCTTTAGAATTTCATATATTCTCTGAATTGGAAGTCCTAATGCACTAGTATAATTTCCTTCAATTTTTTCAATAAAAATTGAAAATGATCCTTGTATTGCGTATGAACCTGCTTTGTCAAAAGGTTTATCACTTTCTATATATTGGGCTATTTCTATATCATTCATAGGTTTAACATATACTACTGTACGATGTAATTCATTATATTCCTTTTCTTTTCCACGTTGTTCAATTAAAACAGCTATACTTGTATAAATATAATGTTTTTTGCCTTGTAATTCTCTCAACATTTCAACTGCATCTTCAATGTCTTTTGGTTTTCCATAAACCTTATCATCTTTTACAACAAGTGTATCCCCAGCAATAACTACTCTATCTCCTTGAGTATTATCATATACAAATTTTGCTTTTCTATAAGCAACATCTTTTGATTGTTCTTCAATACTTAAATTATTATTACAAGTTTCATCAACATTTCCAGTTAAAATCTCATAGTCAAATTTAGCTAGATCCATTAATTCTTTTCTCCTAGGTGAGGATGATGCTAAAATAATTTTCATTTTTAAGAAATCCTTTCTTATATATTTCTTATTAATTATATATTCTTATTAAACTTTGTGTCAATATTATTTTAACGAATTGTAACAAAAGAATTTGTAATTTCAGCCTTGTATTTTTTTTTATTTGTGATATAATTTTTTAGGAATTTTGTTAAGAAAAAACAAAATATTAAAATAAAATAATAATATTGATAAAATTATTAGTTTAATTTGTAAATTTTAAAAATATATTATATAAAAGAATTCTTAAATTATATTTGAACATACTAAAATTAATAATCAAAATATAGGAGGAAATAATACAAATGGAAAAAATGAATTTTGATGAGTGGAAAGATTTCAATTTAGGAAATTGGTCTAAAGAAATTAATGTTAGGGACTTTATTCAAAAAAACTATATACCTTATGAAGGAGATTCATCATTTTTGTCTGAAGCATCTAATAAAACTAAAAAGTTATGGGACGAAGTTCTTGATCTTTTCAAAAAAGAAAGAGAAGCTGGTGGAGTTTTGGCCATTTCAAACGACATAGCTTCTACAATTACAAGTCATGATGCTGGATATATTGATAAAGAATTAGAAGAAATTGTAGGTCTTCAAACAGATGCTCCTCTAAAAAGAGCAATTATGCCTAATGGTGGTATAAGAATTGTTGAAAAATCTTGTGAAGCTTATGGAAAAAAAGTTTCAGATAAATTAGAAGATATTTTTCATAATTATAGAAAAACTCATAATGATGGTGTTTTTTCAGCATATACTCCTGAAATCAGAGCTGCTCGTAGTTCTCACTTAATTACAGGACTTCCAGATCGGATATGGACGTGGAAGAATTATAGGTGATTATAGAAGAGTTGCGCTATATGGGGTTGATGCTTTAATAGAAGCAAAAAAAGAAGATTATGATAATACACGTTCTGATTGGATGGATGATGAAACAATTAGATCTAGAGAAGAAATATCAGAACAAATAAAAGCATTAAATGATTTAAAAATAATGGCTCAAAAATATGGATTTGATATTTCTAAGCCTGCTAATAATGCTAAAGAAGCAATTCAATGGTTATATTTTGCATATTTAGCTGCTATTAAAGACCAAAACGGAGCTGCAATGAGCATTGGTAGGACTTCAACCTTCTTAGATATATTCATTGAAAGAGATATAAAAAAAGGTATTCTAACCGAAGAACAAGCCCAAGAATTAATGGATCACTTTATTATGAAATTAAGACTTGTTCGTTTCTTAAGAACTCCTGAATATGATGCTTTGTTTAGTGGAGATCCTGTTTGGGTTACTGAAAGTATTGGTGGAATGGGAATTGATGGAAGACCTTTGATTACTAAAAACTCATTTAGAGTACTTCATACTCTAGAAACTCTTGGTCCTTCTCCAGAACCAAATTTGACTGTTTTATGGTCAACTAGATTACCACAAGGTTTTAAAAATTATTGTGCGTATATTTCTATTAAAACTAGTGCTGTTCAATACGAAAATGATGATTTAATGATACAATATTGGGGAGATGATTATGGAATCGCTTGTTGTGTATCTGCAATGAGAATTGGAAAACAAATGCAATTTTTTGGTGCAAGAGCAAACCTTGCTAAAACTTTAACTTACGCTATAAATGGTGGACGTGATGAAGTTTCTGGAAAACAAATTACTCCTAAATTTGCTCCTATTACAACTGAATATTTAGATTATGATGAGGTATGGGAAAGATTTGATCAAATGATGGATTATGTTGCAAAAACTTACGTTGATGCCTTAAATATTATTCATTATATGCATGATAAATACTCTTATGAAGCTATAGAAATGGCATTACATGACAAAAATATTTTAAGAACAATGGCGTGTGGAATAGCTGGTTTATCAATTGTTGCAGACTCTTTTTCAGCTATGAAATATGCAAAGGTCAAAACAATTAGAGATAATACTGGATTAGTAGTTGATTACGAAATTGAAGGTGATTTCCCTAAGTACGGAAATGATGACGATAGAGCTGATGAAATAGCTACTAAAATCCAAAAAGCTTTTATGGATAAATTAAGAAAACAAAAAACATATAGAAATTCTAAACCTACAATGAGTATTTTAACTATTACTTCTAACGTAGTTTATGGTAAAGCAACAGGAAGTACTCCAGACGGAAGAAAAGCAGGTGCTCCATTTGGACCAGGTGCAAACCCTGTTCATGGAAGAGATACAAATGGTGCTATCGCAGTTCTTAACTCTTTAGCTAAGTTAAATTATGCTGAATCTGAGGATGGTATATCATATACCTTTGCTATTATACCTAATACCCTTGGCAAAACAGAAAAAGATAGAATTAGTAATTTAACTTCTTTACTAGACGGTTACTTTAGTCAAATGAGCCATCATATTAATGTAAATGTATTTGATAGAAAACTTTTAGAAGATGCTATGGAACATCCAGAAAAATATCCTCAACTAACAATAAGAGTATCTGGATATGCTGTTAATTTTATTAAATTAACAAGAGAACAACAACTTGATGTTATAAATAGAACAATTCATGAACGTATTTAATAATTAATAATTTTTGGAAAGGGATGTTTTCTTTTAAAAAGGTCATCCCTTTCTTTTAAAAATGTAATAGTAAAAAGAAGAAAGGAGCATATACATGATAAGGGGTAGAATACACTCTTTTGAGTCTTTTGGAACAGTAGATGGTCCAGGAATAAGATTTGTTATATTTATGCAAGGTTGCCCACTTAAATGTAAATACTGTCATAATAGAGATACTTGGGAATTTAACAAAAGTGTTGAATACACCGTTGATTCTGTTGTAAATAAAATAATGCATTATAAACCATATTTTGATCGTTCTCATGGCGGTGTAACTGTTTCTGGTGGTGAGCCATTAGGACAAGCTGAATACGTTTTAGAACTCTTTAAAGAATTAAAGGAAAAAGGTATTCATACAGTATTAGATACTGCGGGCTCATATAAGATTACCCCAAAAATTGAAGAATTATTATTATACACCGATTTAGTTATATTGGATATTAAGCATATTATTAAAGAAAAATGTATTGCTCTTACTGGACTATCAAATGAAAACGAAATAAATTTTGCTAGATATTTATCAGAAAAAAATATTCCTTTATGGATTAGACAAGTTTTAGTTCCTGGAATAACTAATGATGAAAATGATTTAAAAACTTTAAAAAAATTTATTGATTCTTTAACTAATGTTCAAAAAGTAGAAATCTTACCTTATCATGATTTAGGAAAATATAAATGGGAGCAATTAGGTCTAGAATATCCCTTAAAAGATGTTCCTCTTCCTACTAACGATGAAATTGAAAAAGCTAAAAAAATATTAGGAATTTAAAAACCAGTTTTTGGTAATATTTTAACTTCTTTAGAAATTATTTGAGTTGGTTTTTCAACTTCTTTAATAATTTCTATTTGTTTTTCTTGTATAATTTCTAATTGTGGTTCAGGTTCAGGTTTAATTTCTGTTTCTAGAATCGGTATATTAATCTTTTTATTTGTTATTATAATTTCTTTTTGCTCTCCATATCCTATTTCTATTTCATAAACTTCATTATTAATTTCATATCCATCAAGAGATTCAATTTCTTTAATATAATATTTCCCTGGCATTATTTTTTCAATTACTATTTTTCCATCTTCATCTGTAGTTAAATCAGTAAAAAGCTTTTCATCATCTATATTTTCTATACTAAATTTTACATTTTCTAAAGCCTCGTTAGTTTCTTCGTTAACCTTAAAAATAGAAATTGTAGAGGTATTTTCTAAATAATTTTCATCAATAGTACTCCCAATTTCTTCATACATAAATCCTGTTAAGGCATAATCTTGTGTTCCCGAAATTGTACTAGTACCATACATTACTGGTTTTGTTTTAAGCTTTGCCACAGCATTTATTTTAAAGTTTCCTGATTCTATTAAACTTTCCATTGGAATTAAAATTTTAAAATGTTCATTCATTTTAAATTCATTGGCTTCTATTCCATCATTATTTACTATTTTTATACCGTTTGGAATATTTCCATCTAAAGAAATTAAATAATTTCCAGACGTAACATTAGAATCTGCATAATATTCTTTATACAAAGTATTCTCATCTTTATAAATTTGCCAATCTTTTGTTACTTGATGTATGTTTGTATAAATATTATCTACAATTATTTCATTAGAACTTCTTGCAGCATTAACAATATTGCAAAATATTTGATATGTTCTTCTTCCAGCTTCAGAATCTACTGCTCCATAAGACGAAATATCTCTATTATAAATCATTGTATAAACAGCTTGTTTAGTTGCTGTATAGGCTTCTTGACCATTGTTTGCTCCTAATTCTTCTAAACTTTTATATGGATATCCATTTATTATTGCTCTCCAAACATTAATATCTCTTAACTTATCAGCACCATTTACAACATATTCTCCTCTTTCTCCGGCACCATCTACAGTAGCATCTAAACAATAAGCTGGATATTCATTACCATCTTTAATATAAGCTACATAGGTAGTTCTTATTGGAGTTCCATTATATGTCAGTAATCTTTCACAATCAGCTTTAGGAAATACGTTTCTTTGGCCTACTTCCAAAACGGCAAAAGATTTTGTATAAGCGCTAACTAACATTATTATTAAAAATATTGATAATATTTTTTTCAATATATTCCTCCTTAATTATTTAATATATATACTCTTATATATTATTTAAAACTGCTCTAACATATAATCTACTATTAGGTTTATTTTCAATACATGTAATAAGAGTAAGATTTGTATCTTCTGTATTTTCTAATTTACTCCAATCAGTTTCTAGTATTTCTCCTTTTTCTGTAACAACAAATAACATATTATTCCCGTTTGTATGAATAAAAAATCTCATCTCCTATTTGAAGTTCCTTAATTCTTTTAAAATAATTAACATCATATCCTCTATTATGCGCTGCTAAACCAATATTTCCATTATCTTTATTAGTTTCAATAAAATGTCCAATACTATTGTTTAAAGTAACACTATCTGTTCCTTCTTTAATTTCAGCTTCTAACTCAATTTTTGGAATTCTTAAAAACCAATTATTATTATGAACATAGTCTTGAACTGTTTCAACTTGTATTAATCTAGCTTGAACTTTAACATTTGAATTTGTTTTTGGAAAAATAAAGGATAAACTAAAGTAAATTAAAATTGAAATACATAAAGCTATCGCATTTATTCCTTTCTTACTGTAAATAAAACAATAAATCACCTCCCTTATTATTTAAATTTTAAATTTTGATTTTTAAGCAAAGAAAATTGCTAAAAAGAATTTTAAGAAAAATATTATATAAACTTATATAAAATAATACTACGATTTTTTTTCAAAGTCAAGTACATTTTTATAATTATTACATAATAATTTTTTTCACCCTTATTACAATTCATAACTTATATAAATTAATATATTTTATTTTGATTTATTAATTTCAAAATAAAATTCTACTCCATCTACTTTGTTTTTTACGCCATAACTATTATTGTATTGAGTCATAATAGCTTTTACTAGTGATAATCCAATTCCTGTACCGCCGTTTTCTCTATTTCTCGAACTATCAACTTTATAAAAACGATTCCAAATTCTATTTAAATCTTCCTCTTCTATATTCTCACCTGTATTAAAAATAGATACTCTTAATTTTTCAGGATTTTTTGCATTTTTTACATTAATAATTATTTTCTTCTTTCCATTAACTTTTAAAACATTTTTAATAGCATTTGTAAAATAATTAGTAACAACTTGCTCAATATAAAAATCATCAGCATAAACCTTTATTTGAGAATTATCATTAAATTCAACTTCTATTTCTTTTTCTTCAAGCTTAACTTTAGAATAACGAATTACTTCATTAATTACCTCTGATAAATCAAAAGTTTTATTATTAAATTTTCTTTCTCCATATTCTAATTTCATTAGTTCTAATAATCTTTTTACTAGTTTATCCATTTTATTTGCTTCATCTAAAATAACTTCACTGTAAAATTTTTTACCATTTTCATCTGTTGCTACATTATCAATTAAACCTTCTGCATATCCTTGAATAAGTGAAATTGGAGTTTTTAATTCATGTGATACATCAGAAATAAACTGCTTACGCATTTCATCAATTTTTGAACGTTCTTCAATATCTTTTTCCAGTTCAATATTATTTTGTTTTAATTCCTTAATTTTATCTTCTAATTTATCTGATAAAATATTAATACTTCTGCCTAACTCATTAATTTCATCTTCACTATCATTTAATCTATATTTTTTACTGAAATCAAGATTTGCCATATCATTTGCAATATCATTTAATTCTTCAATTGGCTTTGTAAAATGCTCTGTAATTGAAAATATTGCAATTACACCAATTATAGCAGTAGCAAACCCTAAAAAAAGTAAAAATTGGTTAGATATTTTTACACTATCTGTTATTGGTGCTATTGAAATTCTAATATATGCTTTTATATTTTCGGAAATTTCTCCAGACAAAACAATAAAATCCATCCCAAACGTTTTATCTTGAACACTCGAAATAGTAACCTCTTCTGTAGAATATAAAATATCACTTTTATTAAAAATATTATATCCTACATTATATTTTACTTCTTTTAAGTCATTAAAATTTGATAGAAAATTATCAGCTGACGAAAATAAAACTTCATGATTTTTTAATATTAATATGTCAAAACTATTATTAAGTGCATTTTTTTCAAGCTCATATTTAATATTTTCATCAACTTTATCATTAACATTTTTCCTTATATATTCATAAGTTTCTAAAGAAGAATTCTTTTTTGAATTATAATAAAGAGTTTCTAAAATAACCCTATTAACAATAACTAAAAATCCTATAATCATTATAATAACAATGCAAAGAGTAATAGATAACTTTGCTCTTACTGAATTAAAAATTTTTTTCATAATTTATATAAATCTTTCTACTTTATTTCAAATTTATATCCAATTCCCCTAATTGTTTGAATATGTTTTCCTTTTTTTCCAAGCTTATGTCTAATTTTTTTAATATGACTGTCAATTGTTCTAGAATCACCATAATAATCATAATTCCAAACAGTATTTAAGATTTTATCTCTAGAAAGCGCAATATTTTCGTTATCCAATAAATATTTTAATAACTCATATTCTCTAAAACTAAGTTCTATTGGTTTTCCATCTACAGTTACAGTTCTTCCTTCACTATTTATAACAATTCCATCATAGTTTTTAAATTCTTTTAATTTTGCTGAAGTTCTTTTTAAAATAGCTTCAACTCTTGCGACTAAAACTTTGGGACTAAAAGGTTTAGAAATATATTCATCTACTCCTAGTTCAAAACCAAAAAGTTCATCCTGTTCTTCAGCCCTTGCTGTAAGCATTACAATAGGAAGCTCCTTATTTTCTTGTCTAATCTGACGAAGTACTGACCAACCATCTAATTTAGGCATCATAACATCTAAAAGAATTAAATTAATTTTATCCCTATTTTCATTGTAAATTCTAATAGCTTTTTCTCCATCTTCTGCTTCTAAAACCCTGAAATTTTTTTGTATTAAAAAATCTTTAATGAGCTTTCTCATTCTAGCTTCATCATCTACTATTAAAATTGTTAGATCGTTCATAAGTAATCCTCCAATAAAACAATTATTTTTATGTTAGAATAATATAATATTTTTATGTTTTTTATGTGAAATATTTTTAAATAAACTGTTTCTTAAAGAAATAAATTAAATTAAATTTTTCAATTCCTTCAAATTTTTCTCAAAATACTTAAATATAAAATCGTAAGTTTGTCCTTTTTCTAAATTAACATCAACTGAATTTAGTAATTCTAACGATCCTTCTTTGCCACCTTTACTTAACATATCTATATATCTTTTAATATAATTTGGTTCTTTTTCTAAAATCTTTGTTGCAATTGCTACCCCAGAAGTAATTCCAGTTGCATATTTATAGACATAAAAGCATCTATAAAAATGAGGAATTCTTGCCCACTCATATTTGATAGTATCATCTATTTCTACGTCTTTTCCAAAATATTTTTTTACTAAATTTAAATATATATTATTTAAATCTTCTGAAGTAAGGCTTTCACCATTTTCAATTTTTTCATGAACTTCCATTTCAAATTCTGCAAACATAGTTTGTCTAAATAACGTTGCTCTAATAGTATCTAATTGATCATTTATTAATGCTGCTTTCTTTTTTCTATCAGTTTCCTTATTTATCAAATAATTTGCAAGTAATATTTCATTTACAGTTGAAGCAACTTCAGCAATCATAATTGTATAATTAGCGTTAATAATGTTTTGAGATTTAGAAGCATAATAGCTATGCATTGTATGACCAAGTTCATGAGCTAAAGTTGAAACATCTCTTGATGAATTAACATAGTTTAATAAAATATATGGATGAACAGTATGAATTCCCATACTATATCCACCTGACATTTTATTTTGTCTTTCTTCTACATCAATCCATCCATTTTCCATTGCAAATTTAACATTATTTATATAATCTTTTCCCATAATTTCTAAAGCATCTAATACAATCTTTTTACCCTCACTATATAAAATTTCACTTTTTCCCTCTTCTAATGGGTTTGCATATACATCATATACATGAATTTTTTTAATATTTAATAATTTTTTCTTAAGCTCAAGATATTCATAATTTAAAGACAAATTTTTATTTACATTATCTATTAAAGTTTTATAAACTATAACATTTGAGTCATCAGCTTCTACAGCGGCTTCCAATGATGATTTATATTTTCTTAATTTACTAGAAATACACCTCGCTTTAACTCTAGATAAATACATTTCTGTAATTGAATTAATATGTTTTCTATATAAGGAATAGACAGAATCAAAAGCTTGTTTTCTAATATTTTGATCAAGATCTTTTAAATATATAGAAAATAATCCATCTGTAACTTTTAATTTTTCTCCGTTTTTACCTATTATTGATGGATATTCAAACTCTATATTTGTAAGCACATCATAAATATTTTCTGAGCTACCTAATACTTCAATATATTCTGCTAAAGTTTCTTCAATATTTTGTTGTAAAATATGTTTTTTGTTTTTTATAATATCTTTAATTGATTTATTAAATTCTTTATTTAATATTTCATTTTCTTCTAAATACTTTTCCAAAACTCCATCTTCTAAAGAACTTAATTCTGGCTCAATAAAACTAGTAGATACACTAAAATCTGTACCCATCTTTTCTGCTCTTTTATAAAGCTTAATAGCTTCTTTATTAGACATATCTCTATGATAATTTAGCATTGCATATCCGTATATTTTCTCTTCAAGTTCAAGTAGGTACTCTAAAAGCTTATAACAACTTGCTACATTCTCTGAAGAATCTTTAAAAGTACCTTTATATTTTTTTATTTTTTCTATTCCACTATAAATTTCTTTAAAATCTTGATTTATTTCTTCATTACTATTATAAATATCTGATAAATTCCATTCTAAACTATTTTTCACTATATCTTCCTCCTTATTGGAGTTTATTTTACCACTTTTTCTATTTAAAATCAAATAAATTAATTTTTAAAACAATTATAATTTTACTTTATCTTTGTTAGATAATTATTTAAATTTTCTGTTAATTATGTTATAATTCTCTTGACACATAATTAAAAACCTTTAATATTAAGTCTCATAACCAACATTTTAAATGATTTTTTATTGTCTATTTTATTTTTATTTTACTAACGTGCAATCTATTTGCAATCTATTATACAATATTCATTTTATAATAATTCTAAAATATAAATTATATATAAATTTATATTTCATATTTAAAGTTTATACACGTAAAAAAAAAGACTACTAAAAAGTAATCTTTTTATAATCCATATTTTTTTAAACTATACTTTATCATCTTCTACATACTTTCCATAACAATCTTTAAAAGTTTTAGTAGCAATTCTTAAAAAATCGTTTACAACAAATGAACCCATTACTGTAAATGCAACTAATCCTAAAATTAAATTCAAATAAAGGATACATGCTGCAACTACTGTTCCATATAGCATTAAGAAACCGCTACCTAATTTTCCAACATATAAGCGGTGTATTCCAAAAAATCCTAGAAACCAGCACAAAATCAAAGCTGTATACCTACTTTTCTTAATTTCTTTCTTTCCTGTCTCACTTACTTTATTTACATTATTTGCATTTTCCAAATCTTCCATCTTTTGTTACTCCTATCTCTACTAAATCTAATAATAATTTATATTATATAAATATAATTGTCAACTAATATTTCAAATGTTACATAAATGATATAAATATGTAAGATTTTTTATTAAATACTCTCATATATCATTAAATCATTAATATTACCAACTTTTTTAAAGTTTTCAATAACAAAAAATCTTAATTCATCAACTTCTTGCCAATATATATTTTTATTCATTAGAATTTGAGTATTTTCTAAAGTTTGAATTTTATTAATAATATTCTTTTTACCATTATATCCTAAATTTCCATTAAAACATAAATCAAAATCACCATTATTCTTTTTTAAGTATGTCATATATAGAGGGCCATCTGCAGTAATACAAATTATCCCTATTCCCTCTTCTTCTTTTTGTTTTATATAATCTGTAACATCTTCTAATTGTTTATATAGATTTAATGATATATTACTAGAATAATAAATAGATTCTTTATCAACAATTCTAAAATTTTTACAGCTTTTATATACACAGATTATCCCATAACTGTTGATAGTTATGTATAATAATAAAATAATTACATTCAAAATAATATTATTTTTTATATTACATATTAATAGCTTTTCAAGGAAAAATATAAAAATAATTAAATTTAATAAAATTGCAAAACTCGCATGATATAAATTAAAAATCGGAAAAATTGAAAAATTTAGAAAAATTGAAAAAATACTTAAAACTACAATATTATTTGAAATATTTTTTATTTTTCTTGAAATAAAAAATCCTAATATATAAGAACACAAAGCAATAATTAAATATCCTATAATAATAACTTCAATTGATTGCTCTATACTAGTATTTTCTATTGTAAATTCTCTCATACCAAATATCGTATAGTTTAGGAAACCACTATAACAACCTGTATTAAACATAATTAAAACAGCTATTAAAGTTAAGCATAAAAAAAACATTATTTCTTTTATAATATAATGTATAGATTCTTTTTTATCAATTATTATTTCTATAATTATTAATCCAATTAAATAATACAATCCAATGTTTTGCTTTGTAAAAACACAAGAAAAAATTACTAAACCTTGGTAGAAATTATAAAATTTAAATCTATCTTTATTAAAAAATAATATTATCCCAATAATATAAATTGTTTCAGCAAGAACATTATAATTTGCACCTACATTAACATACGGCATAACAAACAAAAATACTATAAGTGTATATAAAAAAGATCTTGTTATATTAATTTTTAGTGTTTTAAATAATACAAAACATGATAACAGTAAGCTAAAAAGAATAATAATATTATATATTCTAAATCCCAAAATTGTACCAGTAATATATTTTACAAAACAATATCCGATTAAATAAAAGATTGGTGTAACTATAATATTACAATTAACATACATTGTTGCTCCATTAATTAGTTTAGATATATTCTGAAAATTCCAAAGCTCATCTCCAATAATTAACTCTGAATTTATAGAAATTAAGGAAAGTGGAATACATAATAATACAAATATTATTAGAATATTTAGTAAATTAATCTTATTATCTTTCATTTTTTCTCCATTTTTATATTTATTAATATAAACATTTTACAAAATGTAAGCATTAGTTGTATTTAATACAAAAAAACTTATATAATATATATCATACAATAAAAAAAATATCTAGGCTATTTGCCTAGATTATTTTTTGTTTTAAATTAATTATATAAGTAGTTTTGTGGATTTACAGCTGTTCCACCAATTCTTATTTCTAAATGTAAATGCGGTCCAGTAGAATTTCCTGTAGAACCAACTGCAGCAATTGTAGTAGATGAATCTACAGTTTGCCCTACACTAACATAAATTGCACTACAATGAGCATACCAAGATTCAATACCATTACCATGGTCAACTTTAATTAAATTTCCATAAGAACCATTATCAGCTGCAAAAGTAACTGTTCCTGACGCTATTGGTCTTACTCCTGTTCCCATTGGTGCTGAAATATCAAGACCAGTATGAGCTGAAGATCTAGAAGAACTTCTCTCTCCAAATCTAGAACTTATACTACCACTTACTGGTATTGAAATAGCCATTCCTGAAATTTCTCCAGTAGCAGCAAGAGTTGTTGTAGAAGCATAAGCTTTTTTCTGAGCAGCAATTCTTGCTAATCTTTCCTCTTCAGCTTTTTTAGACTCATATTCTTTAACTCTTTCTTGTTTAATTTCGTTTAGCTGATTTTGTGCATTTTCTTTTGAATCTAAATTCAATTTTTCAGAATATACTGTTTCAATTCCAAGCGTCATTTTTATTTCATCATTAAAATCTTTTTTTATTTCATCAACTATTTCCATAGCTTCTTTTTCAGAAGCAACTTCAACTTTTTTTTCTCCGTCTAAAACAATTGCATAAGATTTATAAGTAGTTTTTGTAACTTCTTCAATTGCATCAAAAACTTTTTCTTTTGAATCTTCCTCATCTCTAGATACAAGCATAAACTCATATTTGGGTAATTCAGAAGCAACTCTAAAAGCTACATTTCCACTTTTATCATTTATATAATCACCAATTTTTTGTTCTATTTCTTGTTTATTGTCTATATATCCTATTTTTTTACCTGACATGGTAACTGCATATACAGGTTTATATTTTATTACTGCTAATATTGTTATTATAAAAAAACCTATTAAGACAATTTTAAGGGTTTTGAAAATCTCTTTTGTGTAATATTTTACCCAATTTATTTTAAAAATAAAATTCACTCTCCTTTTTGATTATACATTATTTAAGACAAACTTAAATAATTTTTTTGTTACATAAATATAATTATACTATACTCACCTTAAAATTTCAAATTACATTTTTATTATATTCCTTTTATAATCTCCTACATCCTATTTTATTCTTTTTTAATATTCCAATTTTTAACTATTTCTTAATAATCCTCTTTTTTTCTCTTATTTTCTTTAATTTACTATATGCTGTATTATAAACAAAGTACTGTACGGAAAGAACGTTCTTTTTTACTTATTCCACTGTATACTCCTAAAGAGAATACACCTGCATAAGATACAAAATCGTATATATTTATGTTTAAACTTTTAATAAATTAAAATTGAATTGTAAAAAATCAAAAGTTATTTTATTGTTTCATAAACAATATAATATATTAAATCTATTTAATATTTTATAAAAAAAGAAAGGAATCTATTTTAATGATTAAAAAAAATTTAACTTATATTGTGTTTTTAGTTTTAACTGTTGTTTATCTTATATTTATTGGCAATTCTACTAGATATATACTTCCAACATCTTCTTTGCCAGTTGCAGAGCATACTATTGTTTTAGATGCAGGCCATGGCCAACCTGATCGGACGGTGCTGTAAGTATAACTGGTGTTTCCGAAGAGCAAATTAATTTACAAATAACTCTTAAAATTCAAGAGCTTTTAGAAGCTTCAAATTGTAATGTTGTTTTAACTCGATCAGATGAAAATGGAATTTATGATGCAGATGCAAAATCTAAAAAATCATCTGACCTTCATAATAGAGTAGATATAGTAAATTCATCAAATGCAGATTGCCTTGTTTCCATTCATTTAAATAAAATATCGCAAGAACAATATTATGGATGGCAAAGTTTTTATCAAAAAGGAAATGAAAAAAGTATTAATTTGGCAAAAGCTATTCAAAGTTCACTTAACTACTCAACACGGAGTAGATAATAAAAGGCAAAGTCTACCAATTTCTAATATATATTTAATGGATAATAGCAAAATTCCTTCAACTATAATTGAGTGTGGATTTCTATCTAATCCACAAGAATGTAGCCTTTTGCAAGATGACAAGTATCAAAATAAACTAGCTTGGGGAATTTATACTGGAATAATAGACTTTTTAAATTTGCTATGATATAATTTTTTTGAAAAAAATTATATGGTTTATTTGAAATAATTAAAATTTAAAACATAATACAAAGTGCTTTTTTATGCAATATCAAAGCTAAATTTACATATTGTATAAAAAGTAAAAAGATAAAAAATTTGTAATATGTTATTTTTAAATATAGATTAAATTTAATAAAAATAACATTCTGTAAAGAAAGGATTTCTATGGAAGAAAAAAAAAAAAATAAATTACCTTGAATTAGTAAATTTAAAAATTGAATATGATACAATTTTATCAAAAGTATCACTTAAAGATGTTGAAAGAGTAAAAACTTTATTAGATAAAAAACATCAAATAAAAAAACAAAATGGATTTTTTGCTGAACAAAAAATAAATAAAATCAATAAAAAAATACAAAAATATATTAATAAAAAAGATAAAAAAAGTTAAAATACTATGTTAAAGCAATACTAACCAATTTCTATCATCTTTAAAAATATAATTTACTCATTAAATTTCAAGCTCTAGTTCAGACAAATCTTCTGGATAATAATCAAAACCATTTCCAACTATATTAACAGAATTAGAATCAAATGAATCAAAATATTTTTTTAAATCTTCCTTTGAAATTTCTTTAAATCTATGTAAATCTCTATCAAAAATATAATACCAATTTTCACCAAAATTATTTTTTAATGAATCTCCTTTATTTACTTTTACAATTGGTAATACATTATATGGCTTATCATCAAATCTAACTGTATAAAAATGTATTCTTTTTCTATCTGAATCACAAAAAAGTTCTCTTATTAAAAAGCTCAAATATCTTATTTCATCAAAATATCCTCTATCCCCTTTTTTCCCTTGAAACTCAGTTAATTTATCAAGATTTTCAATTAAATAATTTAATTTATATTTTAGTCTTTCATTTTTTGAAATTTCTTTACCTTGGGGAAAAACATATTGTTTTAATAAAGCTTCATCATGAAATTCCATTGCTAATCGCTCAATTGTATCATTAGTATAAATTCCTCTTTCTTCATCTTGTGGTAAATAAATATATCCCATTTTTGCATTAAGCTTATCTAATTCATTACTATTTAAAGTACTAATTATTCCAAATTTTTCTTCTATAGAACTTCTTATTAAAAAAGGAAAATCTCGACCAAATTCTAATGGTTTTAATCCCGCTTTAATTCTCCATAAATCAGCAATTAAATTTGCACGAAATTTTTTGTTATCTTCACATTCTATTAATAACTCAACATGTCCAATACTATTAGCAGTATCTGTTATAATTACATGAGATTTTATCCCTATACTATCTAATAAACAAGCATATAACTCTGAAATAGATTTACAAATTCCAAAAAATTCTTCATTTATACTTTCTGTATAAAAAACTATTTTTAAATCAAATGGAGAAAAAATAAATTTAGAATCTTCTTTTAATATCTTACCTAATTCCAAGTATAAATAATATGCCCTTTCTGATGGCGTAAACCATTGTGGAATACTATTTAATATTTTCTGTATTTTTGGAGTTTGAATAATTCTTTTATATTTTTCAAGTGGAATAGGTAATTCATTTACATTTGAATATCCTTCTAAATTTCTACCCAAATACTTTGTTTCTTTTGGACAATTAGGAACATTTTCATTAAAGAATAAATTTGGATCCTGTCCATTATAATACATTTTTCTCTCCTTTTTTAAAAATAATAATATATAATATTTTATTATATTCTGTTAGACAAAAATATTAATCCCCTAAAATAGTTTTTAATATAGCCATTCTTACATACATACCATTTTCAGCTTGTTCAAAATATACTGCTCTAGGATCATTGTCTATATCTTCTGAGATTTCATTATTTCTAGGTAGTGGGTGTAAAACAATTGCTTTTTCAGTAAATTTGTTTAATGTTTCTTTATTTATAATGTATTCTTCTTTTCCAAAATCTCCTTCAAATCTTTCCTGCTGGATACGAGTATGATATAAAACATCTATGTCTTTTGGTAAATCGTCAAAACTCTTACAAACTTTATATGGTATTCCTTTTTCCCTCATAAAATCAATATATTCCTCTGGTAATGCAAAGGTTTCTTTACTTAATCCATAAATCTCTATATTCTCAAATAAAGAAATTAATTGAATTAAGGAATGAGTTGTTCTACCATACCTTAGATCTCCTAAAATAGCTAATTTAGTTCCATCGACTTTTCCTCTTTTGCTTAGGATTGTAAATACATCTAAAAGTGCTTGAGTTGGGTGTTCTGCCTTTCCACTTCCAGCATTTATAATTGGTACTCTCGAAACTTTATCTGCTGCAATTGCTGCATCATCTCTTGAGTGGCGCATAATTATTGCATCTGCATATTTATCTAATACTCTAATTGTATCTTCTAAGGTTTCACCTTTTGTAGTTGAAGAGCTTGTTCTGCCATTTTCAGTAACTATCATTTTTGCACCTAATCTTTGAATAGCTGCTTCAAAAGACATTCTAGTTCTTGTACTAGGTTCAAAAAACATTACAGCAATTACTTTATCTCTTAGTTCTTCGGTGTAATTTTCTGGATGAGATTTTATTTTAGAAGCTAAATCATATAATTCTAATAAACTTTCTTTCGTAAATTCCTTGCAATCCAATAACTTGTCCATTTCTATATTCCTTTCTATATAATATTCTTTATTCTTAAAATTTTCTTTTATTAATAACGTATGTACTACCTAAAATAGTTTTTGCTCTATGTTTTACTTGAGCTCCAATTTCTCCAATTTCAAGTGTTGATTTAAAGTTTTTACTATCCACTTCAACTACCGCAATAGAAATAGAAACTAAAGGAAATTGCTCAATAATTCCTCTTCTATTTGCAACTTCAACATATCCCCTTTCAACATCCTCTGGTGCATAAAAATCTGTAACTTGTGCATCAAACTCTGCAATTATATCTTGGCAAACTTTATCATAATCAGTAATTCCAATTATTGATAAAAAATCATCACCACCAATATGTCCAACAAAGTTGTCACCGGTTGGAATTTTATGAATATTGTCTACAATTACTTTTGATGTAAACTTAATTATTTCATCACCATTTGTAAATCCATAAACATCATTATAAGCCTTAAAATTGTCTAAATCATAGTAAATAATAGCAAATTCCTCTTTATTCATTAAACGCTTTTTCATTTCAGCTTGGATTTGAACATTACCTGGTAAACCAGTTAATGGACTTACTCTTCTATTTATATACAAAAGTGATGTAATATTTTTTATTGTATAGTATAAGTATTCTTCATCTAATGGCTTTTTTATATAATATTCCACAAAGTTTTTTAAAACATTTATCCTATGTTCTCTTTCTGTATTAGAAGTAACAACTGCAATTGGTGTAATGCTATTGTTTTCATCACTTCTAATTTTAGAACATAAATCTGTTATCGTTATATCTATTTTATCTTCATTTATAATAATCATAGCAGGAATGTTTCTAAGAGCTAAACTTACATCTTCCGTTTTTACAGATTTAAAAATAAACTCATCTTCTTTATGTGTAAATATATTTTTTAGATTCCCCATTAGTTCTTCTTCATTATCAATAATATAAATTTCCTGAACCATATCCTACTCCTAAAATGTTATTCTTCTGTTTGTTCCTCAACTTCTCCTTCTTCTGCTTGTCCTTCTGTTTGTTCTTCATTTTCTCCATTTTGTTCATTTGCTTCTTCGCCCTCTTGTTCTACAACAGGTGGAGTATATTCACACTCACCATCAAATACTGTTTCTGTTTCATCAACACTTGTAACAGTTAAAATAAATCTATTATAACCTTCATCTAAAGCTTGTGTGAATCTTACACTAGTAGGATTTGGATTTTCTTCATCATCCTCAAAGTTAGCTTGATACTCTCTTCCATTTAAAGTATAATAAATTTTTGTAATACCATTTTCGTGAGTTGTTTCAATATCTAAACTACTTCCATCGGCTGATAAAGTAACCACAACTTCTGGTTTAGTAAGAGCTGTAAAACTCTTTGTCTCTGTTGTTGTATTATTACTACTATCGACTGCAACTACTGTAATATCATTTATACCCCTTAATATATCTAATTCTACTATTATCTCTTTTGGATTATTTTCTTCAGATTCAATCTTAGTTTCTTCATCATCATTCCATCTATATGTTATAAAATCAAGTTTAGTTTCATCTGTTGCAGTAATTTTCAATTTCTTTAGTTTATCCTCTACATTTCCATCAATAACAGTTATTGAAATTACTGGATTTAATATATCTAGACCCTCTTCAGCCGTAAACTCTTTTTCAAAAGATGTTTCAATTCCGTTTATATCTACTACTTTTATATGCAAAGTATTTGTTCCTGCTGGTAAATCAATTTTCTTTTCAATTTTTTTTGTTCCTTCGCCTTTAAATGATCTCTCAGCACTAGTATTCCAACTATAAAACATTTCTTCTATTGCTTTATCATGTTCTACAGAAACGATTACTTTTCCATCATCTGTTTTCGTTGCAATAATTGTAGCATATGTAGGCTTTTCCTCGTTATTCTTTTTTAACTGACCATTTTTACGTATTCCTATTAGTCCACTAAATAATAAACCTATTGCAAATAATACTAATAATACTGCAAAAACTCTAACTACTTTATCTGAACCTGATGAGCCTCCACCAGATTGTTTATTTGGGTTATAATCTAAAATTTGGTTCATAGTCACACCTCATCATCTTATCCAATAATTCAAAAATAATTATATCATATACAATTTTTAAAGTAAACACAAAAAAATGGATTTTTTTAATAATCCATAAATTGTAATGGCTGTTTCATTTTGAAAGAAACAGCCATATTATTTAATCTATTATATTAAAACATATTTTTTTATTAATAAAATTCCAATTGAAAGAATTGTAAGAACTGCTGTCGATAACACTACATAAACTGGCTCTTCTCCAGTAGCAATTGAAAGTATAACTGGTGCTGTATCAATATCATCTTCACCTTCTTTTTTATTGTCAGGTGTTGAATCAATATCTGGTGAATTACTATCATTATAATTTTTACTTATTTCAGCAGTATTTATTTTCTCTCCCAAATTGTTTTCATCTTTATTCCATTCTAATGTTACTGAAACTGTAGCACTCTTTCCAGGCTCTATTAAAGTATTAGCTAAAGCTTCTGTTCTTATAACATCAGTTGAAACTGGTGTCCAGTTTGGATTATCATTTTGATTAAATACTAACCCTTTTGGAATATAATCCTTAATTTCTTTAGCATATCCTGCTATTTGTCCTTCATTTGTTATTGTGATATTATAAACAAATTTTACTGTTGTTGTAGAAAGTCTTTTCCTATTAATCTCAACCTTTAACAAGTCTTTTTCGTTTGCTGGAACTATTTCTCTAGTTTTTCCATTTTCAGTAATTATTATTTTTGCTAAAGTTTTCTTTAAAGCTAAATCAAAATATTTTACTTTAACTTTTTCCTTGTCTAAATCGTCTTCGCCATCTTTTTTATTTCCAGGTGTTGAATCTTTATCAGTTATATTATTTCCATTTGAATCTTGATTTGAAGTAATTTCAGCTGTATTTACAATATCTCTTTTTGTTTTATCTGTTAATGCTGATTCTGAAACCTTAAATACTATTAAAACATCTTTATAAGCTGGTGTTTTCATTGTTTCATCATCATAAGCTTTAATTAAATTTTGACGGCTTTCTGTTTCTTTTTCTTTAGATAAATAAGTTGTTTTAACTGTAACTGCTTGATTTACATCAGTTGTTTCTTTTCCTTCTTTATTATACATTTTCCATTCATAAGTTTTGTTTGTACTATTATCAGGTAAAAATACTAATCCTGTTGGAATATCATCCATTACTTCTTTAGCATATCCATCAATTAGCCCTTCATTATAAACTCTAATTGTATAAGTTATTTCGTCATTATTAGCAACAGGTAAAGCTTCTGTTGTGTGATTATATCTAAAAGTTCCGTCTTGATTTTTAGTAATAGTTGGTACTCTATTTGTTATTGCATCATTATTTAATTTTGTAATAAATTTTTGTAAAGCTAAGTCAAAATATTTTGCAGTTGGAGTTGTTAAACTTTCATAATCATGATCATCTTGAGTCTTACCATCATTAGCTTCTTTTTCTCCATCTGGATACTTACTAGGATCTACGGTTCCTGGTTTTGAATCTCTATCTACTACTATTTCTTTACTTTCATCAGTATTTTTCATTACTTCTGCAATATTTCTTAAATTATTATTAGAAGTATCTTCTGATAATACTATACATGTAATTTCTATATCTTTATATTCTAATTTTGTACCATTAAATGCTGGTATTAAGTTTTCTGTACTAGTATCTGAAGAAGCAAGTTTTGTTGATGTAAATTTTCCACCACCTATAACTACTATCTGATCAGCTAAAGCTGTTGTTCCTTCAAAGTCTTCTGCTTTTAAATTTGCTGTTCCATTTTCAAGTTCACTTAATTTTTTAGTTGTTGTTCCATTTGATGGGATTGCCCATTTATTTGAAACATTTCCCTTATAATTTAATAAGTATCCAAGACCTGCTGGTAAATAATCAGCTACTTCTTCAGCATAACCATCAACTTCGCCTTCATTATATACTCTAATAGTATATGTTACTATATCACCTTTTTTTACTTCTAATTCTTTTTTAGGCATTGTATAAGTAGCATCATTTTTTCCTTCTTTTAATTTTGAAACATCAACAACTGGTGTTCTTGAAGTTTTTGGAGCTACTCCGTTTATTTTTGTTATAAATTTTTTTAATGCAAGGTCAAAAGATTTTACTTCAATAACAAGTTTTTCAAAATCATCATCATCTTCTAATCCTATATAATAATAGCTTGAATCTGATAAGTCAGATTTATTACTTGTATTTCCTGAATATGAATCAGTTATTGTAGTTGGATCTATTGTTTTTGAAGAGTCTCTATCTTCATCACTATATCCTGTAATTTCGGCAACATTTGTTAATGTTTTATTTGCTGTTAAACCATTTTTAATATTTTCATCTACTGTACATTCAATTTGAACATATAAGCTATTTAAGTTTCCTGTTCCTGTATATGCTTCTATTGTAGAATTTTTTAAGTAATCTGTTGTAACTACTCTTCCATCCTCTGAAGCTGTCCATTTATAAATTTCATTAATTGAACTATTTTCAGTAAGTTTTAATCCTTTTGGCAAATAATCTGTAATCTCTGTTGCAGTTCCTGCTTTTGTCCCTTCATTGTATACTCTTATTTCAAATACTACTCTATTACCAGGTTCTACTACAACTGGATCTTTAGGATGTTTATATGTAGCAGTTCCATTTTCTGCAATTGTAGAAGGATCAACTACTGGAATTCTTCTTGTACTTCCTTCTGCATTTATATAATTTACTTTTGTAATAATATATTTTCTTAAAGCTAAATCTAATTTTTTAACAATTGGATCTATTGAAATTTTTTCAAAATCATCATCATCTTGTAATCCTTTATAATAATAATCTGTTTTTGTTAAATCTGTAGAGTTAGAAGAATCTCCACGCCAGTTACTATTTATTGTTGAAGGATCAATTGATTTTGATGAATCAAAATCATTTCTGCTATATTTAGTAATTTCAGCAACATTTGTTAATGTTAATCTACTTGTAATATTATCAGCAATATTCTCTGATATTGTACATTCAATTTGTACATAATCACTACTTAAATTTCCACTTCTAGAATAAGCTTCTATATTATGAGAGCTTAAGTATGTTGTTGTAACATTTCTTCCATCACTTGATGCTACCCATCCATATTTTGAATTTATTGTACTGTTTGTAGCAAGTATCATTCCCTCTGGAAGATAATCTGTAATCTCTGTTGCTGTTCCATCTAAAGTACCTTCATTATATACTCTAAGTTCAAATACAACGTTTGTACCTGGTTCAACTGTAATTGGAGTTTTTACATGTTTATATGTAGCTGTTCCATCTGTAGATATTTTTGATGGATCAACATTTGGTGTTCTATTTGTAAGTTCAATATTTCCTATTTTAACTATATATTTTCTTAAGGCTAGGTCAAATATTTTTGTTTCTATGTTTTTACCACGTTCTTCGTTATGAGGTATTTTTTGTCTAGTAATTAATACAACTGGTTGCATTCTATCTTCGTCTGGTAGCCATAAAGAAGCATTAGTTTCAGTAGTAGTATACTCAATTTTAACTTTTACAGTTGTAATTGTATTTCCTTCCATTGGAATATATATAAAATAATTTTTATTAAAAATTTGATTTATTTTTTCACTAGTAAAAGAGGTTTCTCCTTCTTTTAAAATAGAATAAGCATCTTCTGAAATTTCTTGTCCATTTCCATCAACTAATTTAATTGTTGCCTCTTTCGTACCACTATTTACTTTAAATGGTCCTACTTTATAATAATTACCGTCTACTGTACAACTTAAATCTGAATTTTGCATAGCAAAACTTGGATAAGTAACTTCTTCATCATCTCTTGAATTTAATGCACTCATAACTAAATAATCAAATAATATCTCTGCAAACTCTTGACGAGCAGCACCATTTGATTCTGATATTTGTAAAAATGTTCTATCATCTCCATGAGTTGATAATCCTGAAACAGAAATCGTTCCTAATGCAGAATATTTTGCATTATAATATCTTTCATAATCTGAAGAATATCCATCATTATTTGCGTTTGTAAAATACCAAATAGCCCATTGTTGAACTACTTCAATATCATCATCTGTAAGCACAGAAGCAATATATTCAGCTGTTAATGGTGGAATAACATTTGAATCTATTTGAGTTGCAAATGCTTTTCTTATAAACTGTTCCTTCTCTTTTGGTTGTTGTTTCCTTAGATACATATTATCAATTAACCAAATTAAAGATTTATAGTTGTTATTTCCAATATTATTTATTAAGCTTCTAGTAGCTACTGATGTAGAATTCTTTAAATTTCCAACATTAGTATAGTTTTTCGCTTCATTACTTGGAAAAGCTTTTTCAGCATTCAAACAATATAAAGCGTCTTCAAAATCATTATCTCCTTCTTTTCTAATTTTGAATACTGTCGTTTTTCCTGACTCTTCTGAATTTGAAACTTTATATGTATATGGATTAGTATCGTAATTGTCAATTAAATCTGTAACAAATTCACTTTCATCATCTCCACCTTCATGATTAATTGTTTCTAATTTAACCTCAGTATCTGAATGGGTTAAAGCAACTGCAAATACATTTGTTGAATATGGTAGAAGTATTGTAATTATCAAAAGCATTGCAATTACTTTTTTAAGAATTTTCTTTTCTTTTAACATAGTTCTTACCTTCCTTATAATATGCTTATTATTATTTATTATACTCTTTTGAATAATAAAGTCAATTTACATTTACATATCATAAAACCATTATTTCTACGGATATAAATATAAATACCTACATTACAATTATATTACATTTTAGTCAAAAAATCAATATAATTTAAAGAATTTCTTTATTTTTAGCACTTTAAATGTTATTGTTTACAAAATATTATTTATAAAGTATTTAATAAACGTATTTTTATAAATCAAATTTTGTTCTATAAAATAAATATTAAAATATAATTTTTATGGTGATTAAATTGAAAAAAATATTTAACTTTTTTTTATTATTATTAAGTTTTACTTTATGTTTTTCAAATTTAAGAGTATATTCAGTTGAAGAAGATAGTGATATTTTCGAATACTCTGAAATTAAAGATGCTTTGCAAACATCTTCAACCACAACTAATTATCCTGATACTAATTCAACTCATATAATTGCAATAGACAGAGATAGCAAAAGGATATTATTTGAAAAAGATGGATTTTCAAGAGCACCTATGGCTTCAACAACTAAAATTCTTACAGCGATAATAGCAATTGAAAACTGTAAATTAGATGAACAAATAGAAATTTCATCAAATGCCGCAAAAATCTATGGATCAACACTTGGAATAATTGCAAATTCGAAAAATACTATGCAAGAGTTACTATATGGATTAATGTTAAAATCTGGTAATGATTGTGCAATAGCAATCGCAGAGCATATTGGAAATACTGTAGAAGGATTTTCAACTATAATGAATAATAAAGCAAAAGAATTAGGTCTAACAAATACAAATTTTACATCTCCACACGGTTTAGATAATGAGAATCATTATACAACCGCATACGAGTTAGCTCTTATTACAGATTATGCATTAAAAAATAATACCTTTAAAAATATAGTATCAACAAAACAAGCTACTGTAAGAATTCGGAAATAATTTGAAAACAATTTCAAATACAAATGAACTGCTTGGAAACTATGATGGAGTTTATGGAGTTAAAACAGGATTTACTTTTAATAGCGGAAGATGTTTAGTTACTGCATGTAAAAGAAATAATCTTGATTTGGTTGTTGTAGTACTTGGTGCAGACAGTAAAAAAACAAGAACTTTAGATAGTGTAAAAGTATTAAATTATATTTTTAACAATTATAGTAAAATTGATATAAGCAATATAATTTATGAAGAATTTTATAAATTTGAAAACTTTTTTTCAAATACCATTACTGTAGAAAAATCTAATGATATTCCAATAATTGAATTAGAAAAAATAGAAAATACTGTCTTTCCACTAAAAAAAGACGAAATAAATAGTATCTCTTCAGAAATATATAGTTTAAGCAGAATATCAACTCCAACATTAAAAAACACTAAAATAGGTGAAATAAACATTAAGATTGATAATCAAATTTTATTGTCTAGTAATATTGTGCTAAAAAATAATTTAAACAAAAAAGATTGGAAAAAATACTATAAAGATCTTTTACAAAATTTTTTTAAAATCTAATGTATAAGCATTAATTTTATAGGGTATTATTTACCTAGCTTAAAAAATATTTTTAAGACTAAAATAAGAAAGGCTGGTAAATAACTATGATTTTTAGTTTTTTAAAAAGATACAAAGCTACAATTTTTACGCTAGTTGTAGCTGTATCTTGTATTCTTAGTATTCATTCTATAAGCTTTGGTATGGATGAAATACAAAATTTAAATTTTAATGTTGGACAAGTTACTGCAAACAAATTAAATGTAAGACGTGGCCCTGGAATTAAATATGATACAGTAGGAATTTTATCAAAAGATGCCTACATAAGGGTTTTTGCAAAAATAGGAAATTGGTATGTAATTCAAACTGAAAACAATCTTATTGGAGCTGTTTCAAGTAACTATGTTAATCCGTGTTATGACATGGACTTGAATAATCTAAATATTCAAACTAATGCTGAGCCAGTTATAGAAAATGAAAATACATCTGTTTCTGTAATTGAATCTACTCTTTCAGTAGAAGAACAAGAATTTTTGGACAAAATAAATGAGCTTCGACTAAAAAATAATATTCCTACGCTACAAATAGACGATAATGTTGAAAATGTTGCTAGATTAAAGGCACAAGATTTAGCTGAAAACAATTATTTTTCACATACTTCTAATAAGTATGGTACCCCATTTGAAATGCTATCTACATCCGGGATAAATTATAAAACAGCTAGTGAAAATATTGCAGGTAATAGCAGTATAGATGGTGCAATTAATTCTTGGATGAATTCAGAATCACATAAAAACAATATATTAAGTACTAATTTTAACTATACTGGTGTTGCAGTAGTTCATAGCAATACCTACGGTAAAATTCTCGTACAATTTTTTATAGGAAAATAGTATATTTAAAATCAATTTAATGAAACATAAACTTTTCATTTTAAAATATACTTTTATATTATAATAAAGTAGCTAAGTAACATGTCTTTCGCACTATAATTATCCACCAGTATAACTGGTGGATTTTCATATAGGCCTATAAGACCTTGTTACTAGCTGATGCTTAAGCGTCTCAGTTTAACAGCTTACGCCACTTTCGCTTGCGTTTTTGTTACTTACTACCCTTTAAAAGGGTCTTTATATTCCTTTATTATTTTATTTTTAAGCCGTCAAACCTAAAAATATTATAACATTGAGAGTGATTTTTTGATACTTGAATCATAACTAGAAGTTTTATGGGACTCCCCAGCATAGCTGGTGGTTTTCCACTAAAGTTAAACAAAAAGCGATTGCCTCAGCAATCGCTTTAATTATTTTAAAATTTTCTTTTCCTAGCTGCCTCTGATTTTTTCTTTCTTTTTACACTAGGCTTTTCATAATGTTCTCTTTTTCTAACTTCTTGTAAAACACCATTTCTAGCACATTGTCTTTTAAATCTTTTTAAAGCATCTTCTATATTTCCATTATTAACTTTTACTTCTGACATCTGTTTTCCCCCCTTTCGAGCTAAACACATATTGCTAGTTATTTATGTATTTTATTTGCTTTAATTTTCTTTCAATGTAAATATTATACATTACACAAACTATATTTGTCAACACCTTTATTTTCAATTGTTAAGGTTTGTCTGTATAAAGTAAATATAAAAAAGCTATTTTAATGAATTCCATTTATCTTCTTTAAAACCAATTAATACTCCATTATCTGATACTAACACTGGTCTTTTTATAAGCATTCCATTACTCGCTAATAAATCTATTTTTTCTTTATCACTCATATTAAGTAATTTATCTTTTAAATTTAATTCTTTATATTTTAATCCACTTGTGTTAAACCATTTTTTTATATCTAATCCACTTCTTTCTATCCATTCAGTCAACTCCTTTTCGGTTGGTGTATCTTCAACTATATTTCTATCTTCAAATTCTAAATTATTTTTTTCTAACCATTTTTTTGCTTTTTTACACGTTGAACATTTTGGATATTCTATAAAAACTATTTTCAAAATTAATCCCCCCTACATATTAATTCATATTATTAACTTCTAGTATATCACGCTATAACAATATTTTCCTTATTAATAGTACATTATTACATCTTTCTTACATATTTTATACTCTATTATCTTTTATAATTTAATGTATCACATATATAATTATAGATTTTTATTAATTCCTCTTTATTTAAATAGATATTAATACTATTTGCATATTCAATATTAATAATCAAAATTGCACATTCAATGCTTGGTTTAAAATTGATTTGATAATCTGGTTTATATATTAATAATAAATTTAATTTATCTCTTTTTATACATAATAAGTTCTGGATTATCTCCATTTGGTCCATACTCACCTATAAGTATAAAATTCATATTTGCAAGTATTCCAAAACATCTAATAATACTATTATCATTAAATTCACATTCTACTTGATTTCCTAAATATATTTCATTATCATCTAATAATCTAACACATTCTCCATTTGGCATAGGATAACTTAAATTTACAAATGTTCCATTTAATGGATTTAAATCTTTTATTTTAGGCATACCTGGAATATTCAACTCATTAATTTCATCTATTAATTGTTTTTTAAAATTTTCGTAGTTTTCTTTTTCACCTGTTAATATGTATTTTGCAATAAAACATTGTTTTCCAAAAGGACGCCCTTTAGTTATCCTACAGCCTTTACAATTATTATTTTTTCCATAACCGCAATTACTACAATCAGCTCCACATATTGATTCCATATTCAATTTCTCCTTAAAATATTATATATTTTTCTTTATTAAACCATCTTTATTACAATAGATATATATTATACCTTTTCCTCTTTTCAAAAATCTAGCTTCAGCATTTTGTTCTGGATATAATTTTACAATTTCACATCTATCATTTGTAATATAAACAATAAATGAAATATAGTGTTCTTTGGTCATATCGTGTTCAATAGAAATATAATATTCATTTTCAATTGTTAAGTAAGGTAGACATAGCCATTACTAACTATGCCCCTTTCAGACCCGTACGTGCGGCTTTCCCGCATACGGTTCCCCATAATACATTTAACAGTTAAATATCATATATATTTACATATATCTTTGGATTTATTATTGGA
>JAFXMI010000041.1 GCA_017530505.1 Clostridia bacterium
ATTGCTAATTCTATTAAAAATATTTTTTCTCATAATTTCATTTCTTTTTACTCCTTTGTATGATATAATGTCCTCAAATAATTAAATCTTTTTAATAAGTGAGGTGATTTTTTGTGAACAACGAACAACGTGCCCACGATTTAACTATGCTGTATGTTAAATTGTTATGTGATGCTAATAATGTTAATAAAGATAACATTATCGAGTACAATCCTATGGATAAATATTGTGAGTTTTATCCAAAAGTATTGGCTGAAGTTAATAAAAATTTTCCTGATGATGTTAAGAAATAACTTCATTGCCTATTTTAACTACTTTTCTCGGAGGTTCAGTTTGTTCTGAACTTTCTTTTTTTTCATTTATTGCATTTATAAAATCTGCAATTTCCTGAGGTCTTCCTTTTACTTCCAAAATTACATCAGCTCCTTTCTACTAATATTTCTGCATCAATTCCTAGTTGTTCTAAATAAATCTGATATAGCTCTTTTAAAATGTGATTTACTTGTTTTTCTTCCATATTAGTATTACCTTTCTATTCAATTTTCTTGAAGTTTTAAGTTAAAAAATTTTTGAACAGGTCTGCCCAATATTTCAGATATTCTAATCATTTGAGTAATTTTAGGTTCAACAATTCCAACTTCTAAATTGTAATAACTTATTTCACTTTTAAACCCAAGCATTTCAGCCATATCTTTGTAATTAAGTTTTCTCTTTAGCCTTGTTTTCTTTAGCTCCTCTGTATTTACATATTCAGAAAACTTATTCATTGTTTTACCTCCCTCCTTCAATTTTCTTGAGCTTATTTTATTCAATAATCTTGAACTTGTCAATAGGTTTCTTCAATTTTTTTGAAATTTATTTTTATAAAACTTCAAAATTATTGAAAAAATAATATTTACAAGACAAAATTTTTTTGGTATAATTCAATTAAATTGAATTATGTGAGGTGTATTAATGGAAGAAAATACATTAAACTCCAAAAATATTGGAGTTAGGATAAAATCTTTAAGAGAAGAGATAGGTTTAACCCAAAAAGAATTAGCACAAAAACTAGGTTTAAGTGGAGAAACAGCTATTACAAATTATGAAAGTGGTTACTCAATACCTAAAGATGAAATTAAATATAAGCTATGTAAATTATTTAATTGTTCAATGGATTATTTGTTATGTTTATCAGATGAACGAGAATCTATAGACACATCTAAAATCCGTATAGGTTTATCCGCAAATGATTATACAGAAATAACAGAAACTCAAAGAAAGCAAATTGAAGAATTTGCTAAATTTGTGTTGAAAGATAACGAAAAGAAAAATAAAAATAATAAATAAGGAGGAATAATTTATTATGAAATGCCCTAAATGTGGAAGTGAAAACATACAAGCTATTACCAAAACAGAAGGAAAAATAAAGAAAAGAGGTTTAATTTCAGCTCTTTTTTGGATAGTTTTAGCTGTATGCACTTTTGGTATAGCCTTATTAATTCCATTATTAACAGGTGGAAGTAAAGGAAAAATAAAATCTCATACTAGCTTTGTCTGCTTAAATTGTGGTAAAGAATTTAAAAAATAATTATTTTATTATAATAGAGGTAACAAATGAATTTAGATAAATTATATGAAATAACTGAAAAAGAAAAAATTAAAGTTTATGATTGGCACATTGAAGATGCTAACGGAATTTATCTTAATTATGACAAAATTAATGCCATCGCCTTAGATTATGATAAATTTGGAACTTTCATTGATGAAAAATGTACTCTAGCTGAAGAACTAGGACATTATTATTATGATGCTACATATTCTCTATATTCCGATTCTAATTCTATCTCAAAACAAGAATATAGAGCTAAAAAATATTCTTACAATATCTTAATACCTCTTGAAAAACTTAAAGAGGCTGTATTAGATGGTATTACAGAAATAAACCAACTTGCAGATTATTTTGATGTTACATATAAATTTATGCAAAAAGCTCTTGATTACTACAAATCAAAGAGTTTACTTATATTTAATTATTAACTTTTAGACTATTGAAAGGAGGTGAGATAATTGGAGAAAAACTTGGTAGCCTGCTATTGTCGTGTTTCTACAGAGGAACAAGCTAAATTTGGATTTTCTATTGATGCTCAGAAAACAGCTCTTACTAAATATTGCAAAGAAAATCATTTAAAATTTGATATGTATGTCGACGAGGGCATTTCTGCATCTTCTATGAGAAGACCTGCTCTACAAAAAATGCTTAACAAAGCATATCTATATAAAACTATAATATTTACTAAACTAGATAGATTTTCAAGGAACGTAAAAGATGCTAATGATATGGTTAGTATTTTAGCAAGAAATAATTGCAGTATAAAAGCTATTGATGAAGATGACATAGATACTACTACTGCTGATGGTATGTTTATTTTTAATCTAAAAATGTCTTTGGCTCAAAGAGAAATTGGAAAAACATCTGAAAGAATTAACTTTGTTTTTGAGGATAAAAGAACCAAAGGTGAAGTTACATCAGGGAAAAAGAAATATGGTTACGATATTATTAATAAAAAATATACTATCAATCAAAACGAGGCTGATAGTGTAGTAAAATTCTTTGAATTTTTTAAATCTATAAATGGTAATTGTAATAAGGCTTATAATTATTACATAGACCACTTTCCTTTTAAAAGTTATTCAAGTATGACTAGAATGTTACGAAATAAATCTTATATAGGATTACATAAATTAAAATATCAGGATAAATATTTGGAAAATTATGTACCTCGTATTATGACTGATGAATTATTCAACTCAGTACAAGATTTATTGATAAAGAAACAACCACGAGAATCACGCATAAACGCATTTTATATGTTTAGTGGTCTAATTTATTGTGATGAATGTAAAAATCGTTTTGTGGCTAGGTATGGTTTATATAAAAAGGATGGTATTATTACTGATTCAGAATATCATTATTATTTATGCCCTCATCCTTATAAACCTAATCCAAAATTTACTTGTAATAATAAAAAGACAATCCGTGAAGAAAACATAGAAGAATATCTATTAAATAATATTAGAACTGAATTTGATAAATATAAAGTAAGTGTATCAGTAAAAAGCGAAAGAAAAGTAGATACAAATGAAATCGCTATTTTAGAAAGGAAATTGAAAAGGCTTAAAGATTTATATTTAGATGATTTAATTACAAAAGAAGATTATAAAAAGGATTATGAAAATTTGAATAATAAACTTTCAGCACTTAAAGAACAAGAATCTGCAGAAACAAAAATAGACTTATCTACTACAGAAAAACTTTTAAATTCCTCTTGGAATATTGTTTATAAAAGTCTTTCTCCTGACAACCAAAGAAGATTTTGGTTATCAGCTATAGATAAAGTCTATATAAATAATGGTTCTGTTACATCTATTGTATTTAAGTAATATCAAGGGTTATGTGTTTTTTTACTTCAATTATCTCTACCTTCAGGTAAAGCAGGATAATCTAAAACAACTTTAATTTGCATTATAAATTTAATTGTTCTTACAAGTTTACTATTTTTTATTCTTTGCCATAATGTTGGTCTTGCTTCAAACCTAGTTTCTTCATAATATAAAGTATCTAATGGAGATTCTTCTGTATTTATGCTTGTTGCTGAAATATTATTTAATACCTCATTAACTGGCTCATTTGAATTTGGTAATATAGACTCTTCCTCTATATCTTGAATTGCAGTTTCTGAATTTTGATTATTTACAGGAGCCACAATTGAATTTTGTACTTGAGTAATATTTTCACTATTTTCAAAATCATATTCAAATTCTTCTGGAGCAGCTGGAATATATTTTAAAGCTTCAGCAATTTCTATACCTATAAAACTTAAAGCCTTAGATCTATCCTCTATTCTTTCCATATCTATTTCTATATGTAAATTTCCCTCTAGATTGTTAATTTTTGTATCAATTAACTTAACAGCCGTAGTATATTCCTCTGCTTCCATATCGCTAGAACTTCCAATTTTATTTAAAGCTTCTATTACATCAGTTGAGTACTTTTTTGATATTTTTTCAACTATTTCTTTCCAATTCTTTGCTCTATTTTTTACAGCTTCTGATACATCTCTAAGAACTCCGGCAAGTTTTATATTTTTTTCTCTTTTTCTAATTAAAACTTCTATTCTTTTTGTATTTTCTTCAAATTGATTTGTTGCATACTCGACTAAATCATAAGCAGCTTTATATACATTCCTAGGGAAATTCTTCTTTTTTGGATATTCTATTAAATAAGTTTTTACAGATTCAACCAAATCTTTAAAATAAGAATCATCATCTAATTGAACAATCTGCTTTTTACTATTAGGATTTATTAACTTTAGAATCTTATCAATATTTGACAAAATTTTTTCTTCCGTGATTACCATTTTCACGTTTACTATGCCTGATTTTTGAAAAAATAATGACATTGTAAACAAACCTCCTCATATGCTAAATTATTTAATATCAAATTTATTATACATTTTTTTTTTCACTAGGGCAAGAGTTTTTTCGACATTTTATATTTCATTTATGTTACATTTTCCATTTTTTTGTAATATTTTGGAAAAAAATGGAAAAATAATAAGGATGTTTATTCCATCCCTATTCTTCTTAATTTTTATACTTGTATAGTTTTTATTTCTTCATACCTTTTTATTTTAGTTGTTGTTGTTCTTATTAATTCTTTATCTGTAATATAAATTTCTTTTATATATTTATAAGTAGGCATTGTTTTATTTACTTCTTTTATATCTTTCCAAATTTTCTCTTTTATTTCTTCCTCATTTTCAAGTCCAAAATTCTTTTTCATAATTTCTTTGTCGTAAACTATTTTTGCTGCAAGCTTTAAATTTATCTCATCATCTTGGTCTGGTTTTCCAAATACAAAAGATTCTTTAATACCTTCAATATTATCAATTAACGCTTCTACTTCTTCTGGATAAATATTTTTTCCATTTTTTAATACAATAACATCTTTCTTTCTTCCCGTAATAAAAATATAATCATCCTTGTCAAAATAAGCTAAATCTCCTGTATAAAACCATCCATCTTTTATCACTTCATCAGTTGCGTCTTTATTTCCGTAATATCCAAGCATTACACATGGTCCTTTTACAGCAAGTTCTCCAATTCCTTGATCATTTGGATTATCAATTTTTCCTTCAAAACTTGGCAATAATTGGCCAATTGAACCTGGTTTACTACAAGTTCTATGTTCAGCTGCAACAACCGGGGAAGTTTCCGTTAATCCGTAGCCTTGATAAACCTCTATTCCTATATCATTAAAACCTTTTTCTACTTCAGAATCTAATGCCGCAGCACCAGTAACACAAAGTCTTAATTTTCCTCCCAAAGCTTCGTGTATATCTTTAAAAACAAATTTTCTTTTATCTATTCCAATTTTTCTTAAAGTATTGCTTATAATAATTCCAAATTTAACTTTTTTGGTCTTTCCCTGCTTATCAATTTTATGCATCATTTGCTTATATATACTTTCAAATAAAAGAGGAACAGAAATCATTGCACTAACTTGATATTCTTTTATATTATCAGCAATATGTCTAATTCCTTCACAATAAGCAATTGAAGCTCCAACTGAAAATGGATATAAAAAACCAACTGTACATTCAAAAGTATGATGTAGTGGTAAAAAAGAAAGCATTGTATCTTTTGTTCCTAAATCAAAAATAGATGCAACATCATGAATATTTGAAACAATATTAGTATGTGAAAGCATAACTGCCTTAGCATACGAAGTAGTTCCAGAGGTAAATAGAATTATAGACATTTCATCATTATCTATATTGCTTTCTATAAAACTTTTTGCTCCATTTTTTATAAGTCCCGTACCAAGCTCAACAAGTTCGTTTTGTGAAAAAATACCATCAACTGTCTTATTTGCATCCATTGAAATAAAAAAATTGACTTTTCCTATATTATTACTTTTAATTTCTTCCATAACAGCATTATATTTTTCAGAATAAAAAATTGCTTCAACTTCCGAACGTTCTACTAAACTTAATAGTTCTTTTTTTGGTAAAGACTTATCAAGAGGAACAATTATGCCGGTACCGCATACAACTGATAAATATGCTAAAGCCCACTCATATCGATTTTCTCCAATTACAGCTATTCGTTTGCCTTGAAGTCCTATGCTTATTAATGCTGTTCCCAAGGCTTCAACCTTATCTATAAATTCTTTATAGGTCTCTATTCTAAGTTTTCCTGGAATTTCTGTTTTAAACTTAAAAGCTGGACATTCACCAAATTTTTCTTTAGAATTATTAAGCATCTCTTTTAAATTTCTAAATTCATCATATTCATATAACTTTTTGCTAACTTTATGTTTTCTATCCATTAGTTTATTCCTCTCTTAATATGTCTAATTTTAAAAAATATTAGTTCTCACTTTAACATATTAGATATTATATAAAATTATTAAGAAATTTGCAACATTTTTTAACACTTTTAGGTATACTTCAAAAAAAGACAGTTCTAGGTATAAATCTTAAAAAAATTAAATAAAAAAACTATATATTTTTTAATAAGTAAGAAATTCGTGTATCGAAATCGTTCAAGTAATTTTGCTTATCCGAATTATCTAACAGTTTTATAAACATATAGTTTTTATATTTAATAAATTTAAATTAAAACCTTTCCCTAAGTTTTAGAAAAAAGGTAAGTATCCCTAAATTCTTTTAATTATTTCTTCTTTAGTTAACCCCAATTTTTCAAGTTCCCCAATTATATTTTTTATTTCCGAAATCTTACTTTCAATTTTCTCTTGAATTACCTTTTTTGTATGTATTGAAATAAAAGTTCCTTTCGTTGATAGAGTAACTATAGCTCCTTTTGACTCCAAAATACTATATGCTTTTTTTACAGTATTTGGATTTATTCCAAGTTCAGTTGCTAGCTCCCTAATTGATGGAAGCTGGTCTTCTGTTTTCAAAATTCCAAGAGCCACATATCTTTCAATTTCCAAAACAATTTGTTCGTATATTGGAGTTCTACTTTGATAATCTAAACTGATTAACATCTACTTTCCTCCTTTTTATTGAACATAATCTGTAGTATAATTAATTTTGTATTCTAAATCATCCAAATGGGTTTCGTATTTATCTTTGTCAATATAAAATGTATTTTCGTTATAAGTATCTCTATCAAGAATAAAATTTAGTTCATCTGTTTCCTTTAAATAAATTGTTGCTTGATTTGGGTAATTTAAATAAAGACTAATTACATAAAAAGTATCATTCATGTCAATTTTTTCATTTAAATGCTGTTTAACATATTCAATTATCCCTTTATTCGTCATTAAGCTTCCATTACTAAAGTCTTCTTGTACTACATACTGATTTTTTCTCTTATCATTAACATACACATCAATATAATTATCTTTTGCTGAATCATATATATCGATAATATCTTTAGTTCTCTTTTGAGCAACTTCTAACATCTTATCAAAAATTTCTTGGCTTAAAAATGGATTTATATTTACTTGATGTAAATAATGATTTTTATAATAATATACTGTAAAACTTGGTTGTGGCATGTATTTTCTTTGATTTCCAAAATAAAAACCGAATTCATTTTCCTTTTCAAGAATTTTCTTAATATCAGTATTATTATATAATTCTATTAATTTTTTAGTATCTTCTTTTGATAAAAGAACTTCATTAGATATTATATAAGCATCCTTTCCAATTTCATATAATCTATCATACTTTTCTAAATTTTTTTGATTACCTATTAAATAATCTATAACCTCTTTATATGTTTCTAATTCAATTGCTGTAGTCGTATAAAACTCTTTATTCTTAGTTTTCATTTTTAAATAAATCATTTCTGTATTTGTAGGATAATAGTATTCAGGATAATTTCTATTCTTAACATCAACTATATTCTCCAAAATCTTATTAATCAAATCTTTATCTGAAATACTTATATTTGTATTCATTTTTCTATTACTAGACAACCAATCTGAAACACTAGACATTCTATAATAATCAACTGTTTCAATAGATATTTCTTGAATATCACTTACAGATATAGAAGTTTTATATAATTTAATTCCTATCCTTTGCATTCCATTATATAAACCAAATAAAACTGCAAAAGATACTATAAAACAAGGTAATGTAAATTTTATTGAAACTTTTCTATTTGTTATAAAATCATATAAGCAATAGTAAATAAAAACCAGTGCAACAGCAATCCAATAAAAGGCTCCTCTTAAATCTATTAACTGTATGGCAAATACCATAGGAAGTAAAGTAATTCCTTTTACAACTAAATGCACCCATGTTTTTGAGAAAGATGCTTCTACATTTTCCATTTTTCTTTTATTAAATAGATACAATCCAATTGCAAAATAAATGACTGAAAGAATTAACATTTTAATGTTTCTAGTTGTATCATAGAAACTAAAACTTCCTATTCCAAGCATATCTGTGAAAAAGAAAGAAGGTAAAGTATAATGTGTTATAGAATAATTATTAATTGCAGTTTGTCGATTTGCAAGTTCAATATCAACTGTTTTTTGAATTCCTGCAAATCCAACTGTAAAAGTAAATGGAATCAAAAATACTATTAACATTGTTACTACTATTTGTGTTAAAAAATTTCCTGAAATTGTCATAGCAATAGTAGTTGCTGAATAAACAAAAATGTATGCTAAAAGCATTACAATAAAAATATCTAATATCATCTGAGGAGCTATAAATATTTTTGATAAAAATATAGTTCCTAAAATACTAACTAATGCAGTTAAAACTTGAATAATCAAAATTAGAATAAGTCCACCTATAAAGTTAGTTACAAAAATTGTACTTCTCGTAAGAGGCATAGAATTAACAAAGTCTACGCTATTTTTCTTATACACATATCCATATAATAAAAATGATAATATAACAGGAATTCCATACATTCCAAAAAAATTGGCTATAGATACAATTACTGATAATGTTGGATTAGCATAATCACTAGCATTATTTCCTATTAAAATTAAAGCCGTAATAACTGGTATTACTAAAATTAAAAGTGTTATAAGCCCTTTAGACTTTTTTATGTTTTGTTTTAAATATTTAAAATTAAATAACTTGCCCAAATTCATAACCCAATACCTCCATTTCATAAATAAATATTTCTTCAAGTGTAAGTGGTAAAAAGTCTAAAATTAAAGGATTCATCTTTCTTAAAGTGCTTTCTGCCTCATCTCTTTCTCCTTTTATAATAAGCTGAGCTACACTACCAGTTTTCTTAAAATTCAAGACTTCTAGGTTTGCAAAATCTTTTTCAGAAAAGTCTTGTTTTAAGGAAATTTGGACTTTAAACATATTTGTTTTTAGAGAATCTATATCACTCTCAAATAAAATACCGCCTTTATAAAGTAAACCTAAATTATCACAAATATCTTCTAATTCACGAAGATTATGACTAGTCATTATAATAGTAGTAAGTTTAGAATCCATTTGTTTTGCTATTATCTTTTTCATTAAATTTCTAACAACAGGATCCAACCCATCAAAAGTTTCATCAAAAAACATGTACTCTGCATTAGTTGCTAAAGTACAAATTAAAGCAACTTGTCTTTTCATTCCCTTTGAAAAAGAGTCAACTTTTGCATTAATATTTAAATTCAAAAGTTTTGATAGTTCTTTAAAATACTCCATATCAAATTTTTCATACATTGCCTGATAATATTTTGCCATATCTAGCATTTTATAATTAGGATAGAAAAATAAATCATCTGGCAAAAATGCTAATTTTTGTTTTACTGCCTCATTATTCTCTACTTCTATATCATCAATTAAAATTGAACCAGAATTTCTTCTAATTACATCATTGATAATTCTTAAAAGAGTTGATTTTCCAGCGCCATTAGCACCAATTAAGCCATAGATACAGTTTGTTTTTATGTTACAATTTAAGTTTTCTAAAACTGTTTTTCCATCATAAGACTTAGTTAAATTACTAATCTTTATCATAAATTCGTCCCCTTTCTCTGTACTATTTGTACTAGTACAATTATATATGTCCATAATAAATTTGTCAATACTTTATAAAAAAATAAAGACTCGCATTTTTGCAAGTCTTTTATTTACTTTATTTTTCTTCTGGAAATGGATGCTCTCCTCTTTTTCTTTGTCCATCCTGAACAAATATAAGATTCATCGAATCATCAGAGAATCCTGGAGGAATATGACGATGATTAGCCTGAATAGTTTTTATCCCAGGGCTTCCCATAATTAACTTTTTTAGTTGTTCATAACTTGTTATTTTAATTCCATTAAAGTATATTCCATGAATTTCAGGATTAATACTTATATTAAAAACCGTTGGAACTGGCAATTTAATTAAATCTGGTGCTAACATTGGAACTTTTGCACCAACAACTAAATCTGCTTCATTAAGCAAATCAGATGAAAAACGGCTAAATAAACCTCTTCGTACTTTTAAACTTCCACCTGTGTTTGTTTCATTTATTGAAAATTCCTCTCTTGCTCTAGGGTCAATACTTATAACACGATATCCCTCAGTTGCTAGTTTTCTTCCAAGGTGTGAAGTTATTCCATCACCTACAGATAATATTCTAGGAAATTGTTCTATAGGATACATTTTTTTCACAAAACGATAAAGTATATTACTACTAGTAGGTACAATTTCATACCAATCAAGAAAATCAACAAATAATTCTCTTTGTCTACTTTCAGGAATAGTATATGGTCTGCTAATATCTATTTTATCTATATTATCATTTTTAAAAAACACATTTAGATGATGAAACAATACAGCTGATAAAGCTTTAAGTTCATCATCACTAAGTCTATCTGGATTATGTGCTAATACATCTTTAGTTGCATTAAAAAATTTATCTATTCTCCATTGTATATATTGTATATATTCATCTGATTTCATAAATTTCGTCGAGTTAACCTCCTTATTTATTATAAAAATCATTGGAAATTGCACCAAACTAGATTTTATACGATAAACTAGTTTACCTTCAACATTTTTATTATAGCATAATATTATATTAAAGTCAAATTTATGTTAACTGGTATTTTTTCGTTTTAACTTTCTATTCAATATGTATTGTGCATTTTTTGACTACTTTATTGTGCAAATTTTGAGTACCTTGTATGTTTTTCAGATTTTCAGTCGACACTTTTTAAGAATAATTTTTTTCATTACGAATTTTTTCCGTTTATGGAACTTTTTCGTAATATATATGTAAGAGTATCAATATTTTATAGGTGTATTGTTGTTGTGTACATTTTCTTACTTTAACTTGATTCCAAGCATATTTGCAAGAAAGTGGTGCTAACAACAACGCTCATGTGTATATTGACCACCATTTTCTCTAACTCCTGGTAAATAATTTTTAATATAGCCGGACATTTAAATCCCAATGTTCAAACGGTGGATCAAATAATTTAATTAATTTATTCTCTCTATCTACTAAATAATTTTCTGCATTTTCCATTGAAATAAATTTTTTATCATTATCTCCAGCTCCTGAAATTACACTCCAGCTTTGTGAAATACTATCTATTCTACATTCCTTGCTACTTAAACTTCCTATTATTTCACCATTATCTGAGATTGCGCGTTTATACCATCTTCCGTCCCAACCTACTGTATTTAGATTTTTTTTCAAAACTTCTTTTACTTCACAAAATTTTTTTACTAATTGACTTTTATTTTCATGCTCACAAATTTGTATAAATCTATTTAAAATATCATATAAGAAAAATCCAAGCCAAATGCTTTCTCCGAACTCCATTTTCTCCTAATTTACTGAAACCATCATTCCAATCTCCAGTTCCAATTTTTGGGAATGGATTTAATCCTCTTGATAAAACCTTTTCTATTGCTTTTAAAGAATGCTCAAATACTGTTCCCTTAATATTTGATTGATGGAATTTAAAATATCTCTCATTCTCGTCTTGTTTCAAATTTTCTCCAACTAAATATTCTACTTCAAATTTTAGAATTTCATAATCGCCTGTAAAATCAATATACTCCAATACTGCATACACTAACCATAATAAATCATCTGTAATTCTAGTTCTAATTCCTTTTTTAGTTTCTTCATGCCACCAATGTAAAACATCTCCTTCAATAAATTGATGTGCACATGAATAAATAATTTGTTCCTTTAAATTTTCAATATTAATATATTTTAAACATATACAGTCTTGAAGTTGATCTCTAAAACCAGTTGCTCCACCTGATTGATAGTAACCCGTTTTTCCATAAATTCTACTGCTAATTGACTGATATGGAAGCCAATTATTTACTAAAATATCTAAACATCTTTCAGGTGTTTTTATATTTAAAATACCAAGCTTATTTTCCCAAAAAGTTCTAACTTCATTTTCCAAATTTTCTATATTCAAATTTTGTAGATACTCTGTAATTTTATCTTTTGATGAAACTTCTCCAATTACAATATAAAACTCCTTTTCTTCATATGATTCTAATTGTATCTCCATAGCCATTGCAATACAAGAATTTTTTCTAATACCACTATTGTAATTCATTTCTCTATAAAGTCCTTCTGGCATTTTGTAAGAATTACAACCAAAAAAATCTTCTTTTTCTCCAGTAAAACTTTTTATTTTTAGATCACTTTTAACAAATAAAATATTATCCTTAAATTCTTCTTCTGCTAGTAAATTTTTTGCAAAAATTGTATTATTTTCTTTCCAAGTTAAAATATTTCCATTAGTTTTTATTTCATCTTCACCGAGTAAAGTTTTTAAATAATAGCAAATCCTAAAATTTCTACTAATAGGTAAATTATTTTTTAATTTTATTTTTGTAATTTTAATTGGTTCTTTTACTGGAACAATAAATTTTACTTCTTGAGATAAATTATCAATTTCATTTTCAAGCTTTGTAAAACCAATTCCATGTGTTACAATGTATTTACTAGAATTTGGATTAACATTAGAATTTAATGTCCAAACATAATTTTTTTCCATATCTCTAACATAAAAAATTTCTGATGGAAAATCACTTATTGGATCATTTGCCCACGCAGTTAATCTATTTAATCTACTGTTTTTGTACCAAGTATATCCACCTAAATTTTGAGTAATTACTGTACCGAAAAATTTATTGGCAAGTATATTTGACCAAGCAGCTGGTAGTTCATCTGTTTTATCAAAACTAAACTGATACTCTTTCCCATCATTTTTAAATCCACCATATCCATTGTAATACTCTAATTTGCTAATTTTATCTATACTATGTGGCTCTTCCGGAATTTTTTCAACCTTATATAAATTATTTTTTGTTTCACATGTTAATATATCATCATATTCTTTAAGAATACTTTTAATTCCACCTTTTGAAGCATCTAAAATTATATTTGCTTTAAATTCTAAAATTTCCAGCTTTTCTTTTTCTAGTTCTGATTTTTCTAGTACATAAATATCTGATATATCTTTAGAGAATAAACTTTCTAAAATATAATCTTTTACATATTTTTCATAGATATTATTCTCTTCATTTAGAATAACTAAATCTACTTCAATTTTTTTAGCCTTATAATATTTAAAACAACTTAATACTTCTTCTAATACATAGCTGTCTTCTAATGATCGTATTTTTAAAAGAATAATAGGCTTATCTCCGCTAATTCCTAAACTCCATAAATCATTTATTTTATAATTATCTTCTATTTTTGTGTTTTTAAATGGATTTAAATTTAAAATATATTTTAATAATTCTTGGTATTCTAATAATTTTTCTCCATCTATCTGTAAATATTTTAGTTCTTCTTCACTTCTTGCTTTTGCAAGTTCAAAATTTCTAATAATTTCTTCTTCGCTCTTTAAATTTCCTAAATCTTCAAGTAGTTCCTCTTCATTATCAGAAACATCTAAAAGAAAATTTATAGAAATCTTTTCTTTTGAAGGAATTTTTAAAGTCCTTTTTAATGCAATTGATTTTTCTACTTGAGTTTTAGTACTAGAAGAAAAATGTTTACCTTCAAAAAATAATTTTAATGCTTTTTCTTTGCAGGTTTCATATTCGAAATCCCCAATTTGTTCATTTTCTGTGTATAAAGTTGCGCCTAAAAACATTTTTCCTTTTCTTTCAGCAATAATATTTCCTTCTTTTTGAAAAATATTTAAAGATAACTTGTTAAAAGCGGGATGAGTATATTCTTCTAATTCCCTTGATAAAACAGGTTCAAAATATGAGCATACTTCAAAAATTTCTTCACTATTACCAAAGTTTTCTATTTCAAGTCTTCTTATCTCTATATTTTTATCTGGTACAATACAAATTTTTAAATCTGTTTTTAAATTTCCCTCTTGTTTAGAAAATTCTACTCTTTCGGGTGCAAATATAACACTTGCATTTTCTTCTGGCCTTATTATTCTCTTATTTCTTATATTTCTAATATAAAAATAAATACCGTTGGTAATTTCGTCTGTATTTTTATAGTAATTTATTAGATTATTTTTATATGTGCTTTTACCATTTCCAAATTCATCTATTACAATTTTGTAATCTTCATTTGAAAGTACTTGTAATTCTCTAACTTTTAATCCTTTATTTTCTATTCTTCTTTCTACATAATTTCCGAACTTTTCCATCTGTAAATTTTGAAAGCTTTTCTTTCTTTTCATTAGTAATTATAGTATTTCTTGGCATTCTTTCTTCAAGTAAAATATTTACTGCCTCTATCTCTGGGTTTTTATTAAACCTTTTTCTTATAATATTATCATTCAAATAATTATTAATAGAAAGCATAATTAAACCTTGATGATGTGCCATGTATGTTTTTACAACTATTTTTTCTTCTTCTTTTTTTAGCCTAGATTTCGTATAATCTACAGATTCGTAAAAGCCAAATTTCCCAAGCAATCCTTCAGATTCTAGCTTTTTTAAATTATTAATTGCAAGTTTTCTTGCATATTCTAAACTTAAAAAAGTACTATATGGAGAAATTACAAAATCATTTTCTAAACCTCTTTTAAATCCTAGCCATGGAATTCCAAAAGCTTTATATTGATAATTATTATTTAAATCTTTTAAATTAAAAGCAGACTCAGAAATTCCCCAAGGTAATCCAAGTTTTTTTACATATTCAATTTGACTCATTATAGCAAATTGACTTGCTTCATCTAAAAGGCTTCCTTTATACATTTGTAGATTTAGATTTGGCATAAGATATTCAAACGCAGTACCTGACCATGAAACTAAACCTTTAAATTTATTTAAACTTGTAAGTGTTCTACTTAGATTATTCCAGTGTTTTACCGGAATATCTTTTTTAGCAATTGCAACTAAACTAGCTTGTCTTGCTTCTGATGCTAAAAAATCATAATAAGAATCTGTAAGTTTATTATTTTCCAAATCAAAACCAACTGATAAAAGTTTAGTTTTTGGATTATAAAGATAAGAAAAATCTGTATTATTTATTAATTCAGTAATATTATTAATTAAGCTTTTAATATCTTGTTTATTTTTATTCTCTATTAAAAATTCTCTTAAAACATATAAATATCCGATAAAATTACCACTATCAACACTTGAAATATATCTTGGATTTAAAGGCTCTAGTGTTTTTGTATTATACCAATTATAAAGATGTCCATTCCATTTAGATAAACTATTAACTGTATTTATTACTTTTGAAATTAATTTTATTGCATTTTTATAATTTATATATCCTAAATCATAACTTGATACAATAGATAAAAGTTCTAATCCAATGTTTGTTGATGATGTTCTATTTACAATTTTTTTATCTCTATCTTCTTGATAATTATCTATCATTAAATAATTATTTTCTTCATTTATATATGTCTCAAAAAATTTCCATGTTAGTTTTCCGGATATTTTCTAAATAATTTTTATCTTCTTTTTCTATTTTAATTTCTGCTTTATTTTCTAAACTAATATACCAAGCAAATATAGGAGCTAAAATCCATAAAAGTCCAATAATTCTTATCGAAAAAATATTAACTAACATAAAAATAAATCCCATTATAGGGGCTACTTTCATTTCACTATAATAATTTCTTAAAGTTGTTTTTATCCTTTTTTCTCCATCTTCAGCTGTAACCCACTCTAACATTTTACACTTATGTTTTTTTCTGTATAAACTTCTAAAAATAGCATCTAAATTTTTAAATGCTTCGTATGGTAAAAACATTACTTGCAAAAAAATTCTTATTAAACTAATTTGTATGCTACTTTTATCATTAGAAAACTTTTTATCTGCATAAACAGCACCTTCAATATAGCTTTCTTTATATACAACATAATTTACTAAATCTATAATATAAGAAATAATGCTTGAAAGAATTCCTAAGGACAAAAAAATTCTAAATAAAATTTTACTATATCCAAATATAAGCACTGAAGATATAATTAAAAACATTGAAAAAACAGAAATAAAATTTCTTCTTAAATTATCAAATATCTTAAATTTATCTAATAAATTTATTTTTTTACTTTTTAGCCAACTAACAATTTGTACATCTCCTCTTGTCCACCTATGATTTCTCATAATATATGGCAAATATCCTGTAGGGAATCCATCAAGTAATACTATATCAGTAATTAATGCACATCTTAAGAAATTTCCTTCAAGCAAATCATGGCTAAGTACAGTGTTTTCTGGAATTTCTCCATCTAAAATCTCATTATATATCTCTACATTATAAATTCCTTTTCCAGTAAAAATACCTTCTCCAAAGCAATCTTGATAAATATCTGAAATTGCATTTGTATAGCAATCAATTCCACCTTGCATACTAAAAAGCTCAATAAAACTACTTTTTTTAGATAATTCTAAATCAAGTCCAATTCTTGGTTGCGCAATTCCATAGCCACTTATAATTTTCTTATCTTTTATTATAGGCTTGTTTAAAATATGCTCCATTGTTCCAACTAGTTTATTTGCTGTTTCTAAACTTAAGTTTGTATCGCTATCTAATGTAATTACATACTTTACCTCTGGAATATTTTCTTTGAACTCATCAAAAGTATTTGCTAAAAAATTGTTTTGAATTTTGCTTTTTATATATAGATTAAAAGTTGCAAGTAGACCTCTTTTTCTTTCCCAACCTATAAAAGCGTTTTCACATGAATTCCATGTTCTTTTTCTATAAAAAAAGAAAAAACGATTTGAATTATATTTTTCATTTAATCTTTTAGCTTCTTCTATCCCTGCAGTAGAAATTTCTCTATCAATCTGAAGAAATTCTTTTTTTTCTTCTGTACAATCACCAAGAAGCGCAAAATACAAGTTATTTTGTTTGTTAGCTAAATAATAAACCTCTAGTTTATGCATCATTTCTTTTACTTTTTTACTCGAACTTAAAATTGTAGGAATTACGACAAATGTGGTTGCTTCCTCAGGTATTTCTTTTTCAAAATCCATTTTGGGAAGCATAGTAGGTTTTATTATTTTACTTAAAAAATAATTTAAAAATTTTATAAAAATCTCATGAATTGGAGTATATAATAAAACTGCTGATGCTAACGTAATAAAAACATTATTTATATTTAAAAATATATACATAGAAAATATAAAATCAATATATAAAGATCCTAAAATAATACTAGAAACATAAATTTTAACTTTTTGACCTTTTGATAATTTTACATTTTGTTTTATTTCTAAAAAATCATATAATTCAAAAATTCCCTTATCTATTAAATAATATCCAACATGGGCTTTTTTCTTATTTTCAATTCCATTTAATTTCTCGTATTTTTTACAAAGTTCAATAATTTTTTCAGCAACATAAACTTCAGAAAGTTTATGCTTTCTAGATAATTTTTCCAATTTTCCTCGATAATAAGCTTTACTTTGTTCTTCCATGTTAACATAAATTCCAGCTGGATCGAGATTTAAAATTTCTTCAGCTCCATTTATATGGCTAAATAGTTCGCCAAAATTAATTCTACCTATTTCTTTTAAACTTTTTATACAATTTCCAATTGTAATTTTTAAGTTTGCAATATGAAAATGTTCTTTTTGAACAACTTCAGAAACAGTTATTCCCATTTTAGCTACTTCTTTTTCAAGTATACTTTGATATTCTTGAGACTTTTTTCCATACATTTTTAGTTTATATGACATATACTCAATAAAAGGATATTTAGGTTCATTTATTAAAACAGTAATTTTATTCATAGGAAAAAATATTTTATTTTTCCCGTCAGAGTTTTCTAAATTTCTTTCAATTATACTTTCAACCCTATATTTTTGAATTTGAGATGAATAAATTTTTTCAGAAATATTTGCAATTTCCGCAATTAATGCTATTTTTAAAAATACTCCAATATTCCAAATCTCTTGCATACTAAGTAGTTTTTTGTTTTGATAAGCTCTTAAAACAATTTCTATTGTCTCTGTATCAATTTTTCCATCAGAAAAAGCAACAAGCTCAGAAGCAATACAATAGCTTCTAGCAAAACCTTCATATCTTCCATTAGAAATACCTACCATACTTTTATATTTCTTTAAAGTTAATTCTTTCTGAATTTCTTTTACACTTTCTTCAATTATATAAAAATTATCTAAAAGCCATTCCCCTGCAGAATGAATTTTTATACCTAATTTTATATGTTTATTTAATAATTTATATGTTTCTAAAATTTTTTCAAAATTTTCTCTTAATATTGGTATTGGAAAAGTATTACTATCTGAATAATTTCTTACATTATGATCACTAGCTATTTTTTCCATATAATTTGCTAATTGGTTTTTATCTAATAAGGTACCTGTAATATGAAAAGTTCTGTATCCGTTCATTAAAAATCTCCTTAAATAATTTAAAATACTTTCATTTAAATAAAGTCCACTGTTCTTCTTTTTATTTTTTTCCAAACTAAAAAAATTTATGCTTTTTTTTAAGTTTTTCCACCTATAATAATTATTCAATTTAAGAATTATTTTAAATAATTAAGATACATTTTTTCATATAAAATATTATGTACAATATATGGATGATTTTGTTTTAATTTTAAAAACTAAAAATGAATGTGAGCTTGTCAAGTCTAGTGTGTAAATTTTTACTATATATATACTAAAGCAGGAGTGGTACTGCATGACCACTTTTGCTTTTTTCTATGTCAATTATCAAATTGTCAATGTGCAACTATTGCTATATTTTTAAGTGCTTCATATATCTGTCGCCAAACAGTTGTATTAACTGTGACTGAATAGTTTTCCAGTTTGGTATTGGTTTCTTCCATTTTTCACTTAATTCTTTTAATCTTAGGTACATTACTTTATATACGGAGTTTTCGTTTGGAAATGCTCCTTTTCCACGTGTTACTTTTCTTAATGCCGAATTTACTGATTCTACTGCATTTGAAGTGTATATACATTTTCTGATTTCTTGTGGCAATTCAAATAATGGCTCTAGGTATTCCATAAAATCTTCGGCTTTTTTGGTTATTCTTTTATATTCTTTCCAGGTTTCTTTGAATTCATCTAGTTTGATTTTAGCTTCTTCAAATGAAGTACTGGTATATATTTTTTTGAAGTCTGCAATAATTGTTTTAGCTTCTTTTCTAGGACAAATTCCATATAAGTTTCTTACTAAATGAACTACACATCTTTGACTTTGTGTTTTAGGAAATACTCTTTCTAATGAACCTTTAAATCCAGCTATTCCATCACTAGACATATATAAAATATCTTCTACGCCACGTTCTTTTAAATCTTCAAATACACCGCTCCAAAACGTGGCTGATTCGTTTTTATCTATCCACATTCCTAATACTTCCTTATATCCTTGTGCATCTACGCCTATTATTACATATATAGCTCTTTTGGCACTTGTTAGTTCATATTTTATAGGTACATATAAACAATCAGCATAAGTAAATACATATAAAGGTTTTAATTTTCTGTTTTTCCATTTCTCTGTTTCCTCATTTACAGCGGAGATTAGTGTTGTTATTTGGTCTTTATTTAATTTAACTCCATATATTTCTTCTAGTGTTTTTTCAATATCTCTTAAACTCATTCCTTTTGCATATAAAGCTATACATTTATCTTCAAAGCCAGTTAGGGTAGTTTGTCCCTTTTCTATTATTATTGGCTCAAATGTAGCTTCTCTGTCTCTAGGAGTTTGAACTTTTATATTTCCGTATTTTGTTTTTACATTTTTAGATTTACAATGTCCATTTCTACTATTTGTTTTATTTTTCTTTTCTTTGTTATGCTCATATTTAGGATATTCTAAGTGATTTTCTAATTCTGTATCTAATAATTTTTGCATCAAAGGTTGAAGTAGGTTATCTAAAAAGTTTTCTACATCTAAGCTATTCTTTATTTTTCCTTCTTTGTATTGTTTAACAGCTTCATCAATTATAATATCTCTAGCTTCTTTACTTAATTCATTTTTATTGTTTTGTTTCTTACTCATAGCTACTCCTTTATATTAATTCTAATTGTGGGTATATTTGTATAATATCATTTAATATTAAAGTCCATTCTTTCTTTTGAAATGAGGTAAACCCAAAATATTTATTTATATTTTTTTCTTTAAGTTTATCATATATTTCATCAATTTCTAGAATATATTGATTATTTTGATTAAATGATATCCTTATTCTATCATAAAAAGCCATATTTGCCGAGTGTTTAAATATTAATAATCTAATATTATAGCTATATTTATAAATACTTTCTATGTTATTAAGATATTTTTCTATTAATTTTTGATGTATTACATTATTATAAGTTTCTTTAAATGTTTTTAGAGTATTTTTATATTCAGCTATTGTTTTTTGAATATAAAGAGCTTTAATTTTCCCAACAACATTTTTAGAAGATCGTTCAGAAGTATACTTATAAAATTTGGGTGCAATATCTGTTAATGAATCTACGAAAACTATATCAGGAAAGGCAATTTTAGCCGTCCTTTTAATATTTTTATTATCATCTACAGATAGAAATAATATATTTTTTAAACCTCTACTTTTTAAGTTTTCAAAGCAATCTAGCCAAAAATGTTTATTTAATGGTCTATCTTGGTACATATTAATAAATTGTCTGTTACCTTTAATATCAACACCTACAAAGGTATATACATCAGTTTTTTCTATAATTTCTGCTTTTTTAATATTCACTTCATTTTTGATAGCGTATATAATTATGTATGTTTCATCTAATTTTCTTTTTACTAATTCTTTTAAAGTAAATTGTTTCATTCATTTCCTCCAATTCTACACAAAAATATAGTGCATAAATTTTATTTGTTTCTAAAATTTAAGTAAGGTAGACATAGCCATTACTAACTATGCCCCTTTCAGACCCGTACGTGCGGCTTTCCCGCATACGGTTCCCCATAATACATTTAACAGTTAAATATCATATATATTTACATATATCTTTGGATTTATTATTGGA
>JAFXMI010000005.1 GCA_017530505.1 Clostridia bacterium
ATATATATATTATATTTTATGTATACATAATAATTATGTTACATAAAAAGCACATTTATTATTAATTCACAACTAATCAAAAAAAATGGTGGAAGTCATCTTCTTATTCAATAGAAAATAAATACTTTTCTATTAAATAAAAAAAGTGATGCCCCTCTTACGAAAAACATCTCTCTTTTTTTCAATAATAATCTAAATTAATTGTAAAATAGCCATTGAAGCATTATCGCCACGTCTTGGTTCTATTTTAAGAATTCTAGTATATCCACCATTTCTTGCTTCATATTTTGGAGCTATTTCATTGAATAATTTGTCCAATAAGTCAACTCCATTAACTTTATTAACTTTTTTCATTATACTTCTTCTAGCATTTAATCTAGAAGGCATATCTTTTTGTCTTTTTTCCATAGTAGTTTCTTTAACTACTTTTAAATACTCTTTACCGTTTTTGCTTGTTACCTTTTCTGTAACCTTTTTGCCTTTTTTATCTAGTTTTGCTTTTGATACTTTAACTTCAACTTCTTCAAAGTTTTTATGTTCTTTAACAGCTAATGCTATAATAGAATCCACTAATGCTTTAACTTCTTTTGCCCTAGCTTCTGTAGTAACTATTTTTCCATTTAAAATTAAATCTGTTGTTTGTGTTTTAAGCATCGCTAATCTTTGATCTGTTGGTTTTCCAAGTTTTCTTGTTCCTGCCACTTTATTTCACCTTCCTTAATCTTAATCTTCTTCTGATGCAAAGCTTAAACCTAAAGAAATTAACTTATTAGTAACTTCATCTAAAGATTTTTTACCAAGGTTTCTAACTTTCATCATATCTTCTTGAGATTTATTAGCCAAATCTTCAACCGTAGTTATTCCGGCTCTTTTTAAACAATTATATGATCTAACAGAAAGCTCAAGTTCTTCAATTGGCATTTCTAATACCTTTTCCTTCTTTGATTCTTCTTTTTCAATCATTATTTGAGTATTTTTTGCTGTTTCAGATAAATCTATAAATAACTCTAAATGTCCCACCATAACTTTTGCTGCTAAACTTAATGCTTCAAAAGGTTTTAAACTACCATCTGTCCACACCTCAATTGTTAATTTATCATAATCAACCATTTGACCTACTCTAGTATTTTCAACCGAATAGTTTACTTTTTTTACAGGAGTAAATATTGAATCTATTGATAATACATCAATAGGACTATTCTCTTTTTTGTTTTTTTCTGCTGTATTATATCCTCTTGCTCTATTTACTGTCATTTCCATATGTAAATCACAGTTAGATGATGCTGTAGCTATATGAAGGTCTGGATTTAAAATCTCAACTGTTCCATCTGTTTCAATATCTCCAGCAGTAATTTCTCCATCACCTTTATGATTTATTCTAATAATTTTTTCGTCATTATCAAATACTTTAAGTCTTACACCTTTTAAATTAACTATTATTTCTGGTACATCTTCCACAACACCTGGTACTGTAGAAAATTCATGTAATACGCCGATAATCTTTACACTAGTAATTGCAGCTCCTGGTAATGATGATAACAAAATTCTTCTTAATGAATTTCCTATAGTCATTCCATATCCACGCTCTAATGGTTCACATATGAATTTTGCATAATTCCTCTTATCGTCTGTTTCCACACATTCAATATTTGGTTTTTCAAATTCAATCATTTTTACCTCCTAATAGGTTTTTATTTAACCCTTTATAAATTTTACCTTTGACACAGGCATTTTAGGTATTTACTTTATTATTTAGAATATAACTCAATAATTAAGTGTTCTTCAACTGGTAAATCAATTTCTTCTCTATTTACTAGTCTTACAATTTTAGCGCTTAATTTTTCACTATTGAAATCTAACCATTCAGGAATAGGCCTAGAACTACCCTCTTCAACATTTGCTTTTATAATAGGATTATCTTTTCTTATTTCTCTTACAGAAACAACATCACCTGGTTTTACTAAATAAGAAGCAATATCAACTTTTTTTCCATTTACTTCTATATTCCCATGTGTTACAATTTGTCTTGCTTGTGGTCTAGATGATCCTAAACCTAGTCTATATATAACATTATCTAATCTTGATTCTAATATTTGAAGTAAGTTAGTACCTGTTATACCTTTTTTATTAGAAGCCATTTCAAAATAACCTCTAAATTGTTTTTCTCCAACTCCATAAAAGGATTTTGTTTTTTGTTTTTCTCTTAGCTGTGTTCCATATTCAGAAAGTTTTGTCCTTTTTTGCCCATGCTCTCCAGGAGCATAATTTCTTCTTGTAACACCACATTTATCAGTATAGCATCTAGAACCTTTTAAGAATAATTTTTGTCCCTCTCTACGGCATATACGACATTGCTCATCTTTATATCTTGCCATTTATATTTTACACCTCTTTCTTCAATTTTCAAAAACAACATTAAATCTGTTGCTTATTACGTTAAATAAATTTTTATACTCTTCTTCTTTTAGGTGGTCTACAACCATTATGAGGAATTGGAGTAACATCTTTAATCATTGTAATTTCTAATCCAGCTGTTTGTAAAGCTCTAATTGCAGCCTCACGTCCAGCACCTGGTCCTTTAACATAAACATCTACTGTTCTTAATCCATGTTCCATAGCAGCTTTTGAAGCTGTTTCTGCAGCTTGACCAGCTGCAAATGGGGTACTTTTTCTTGAACCTTTAAATCCAAGTCCACCTGCACTTGCCCAAGATATAACATTTCCCTGAGTATCTGTGATTGAAACTATTGTATTATTAAAACTAGAATGAATATGAGCAGAACCTTTATCAATGTTCTTTCTTTCTCTTCTTCTAACAGTTGTTTTCTTCACATTAGCTTTTGCCATTTAGTTTTTCCTCCTTATTAATTTCCATTAACCTTTTGCTTTTCTTTTATTTTTAATTATTATTTTGCAGCTTTGCTTTTACTTACTAATTTTCTAGGTCCTTTTCTTGTACGAGCGTTAGTTTTAGTTCTTTGTCCTCTAACTGGAAGTCCTCTTCTATGTCTTATACCTCTGTAACAACCAATTTCAGTAAGTCTTTTAATATTCAAAGCCACTTCTCTTCTTAGATCACCTTCAATAACATAACCATCCATTGAATTTCTTATTGAAGCTACATCATCATCTGTTAGATCTTTGACTCTTGTATCTGGATTAACTCCAGCTTTTTTTAAAATTTTTTGAGAGCTAGATAGTCCTATACCATATATATATGTAAGTCCTATTTCTACTCTCTTTTCTCTAGGTAAATCTACTCCTGCTATACGAGCCATATTTTTTTAACCTCCAAAATATTTTCATTCTTTTTCTATCTTTTATTTTTTAAGTTTGAAATGTACCTTAAAATAAGGTAGTACTTAAATAAATAAAAAATAAATTAAAAATACAATTAAGTTGTATTTTTAAATTTTATATAAACAATAGTATGATTTAAATTCAGCCGCACTCATACTATTGAAAATACCTTATAATTATATACTAAATTAGCCTTGTCTTTGTTTATGCTTAGGGTTTTCACAAATTACTCTAATAACACCTTTTCTTTTTATAATTTTGCACTTTTCGCACATTTTCTTAACTGATGGTCTTACCTTCATTACCTTTTCCTCCTATTATTACTGTTTATTTTAGTTTGGGTTAATATACACTTTGAAAAGTTTATTTTGCTCTCCATGTAATACGACCTTTACTTAAATCGTATGGTGAAAGTTCTAATTTTACTTTATCGCCTGGAAGTATTTTTATATAATTCATTCTAAGCTTACCTGAAATATGTGCCAATACTTGATGACCGTTTTCAAGTTCAACTCTGAAATTTGTATTAGGTAGCGTTTCTATAACTACCCCTTCTACTTCAATAACATCTTCTTTAGACAAATTAGTTTCCTCCTACTTTTTTTGCCAAAAATCATCTTGAAATGCTTGATTTTGCTGACAATTTTATACTTTTTCACTTAATTAGCAAATAATATTATACAACACTTTTAATTCAATGTCAATATTTTAGGCTCATTTTCTGTAATTAAAACAGTGTTTTCATAATGTGCAGACATACTTCCATCTTGAGTTAAAATTGTCCACCCATCTTCTAATTCACAAATATCAGATTTTCCATCTATTATCATTGGCTCAATTGCAAGAGTCATTCCTTCTTCAATTCTTGGTCCTCGTCCGGCTATTCCATAATTTGGAATCCCTGGATCTTCATGCATTTCCTTACCAATTCCATGACCTTGAAATTCTTTTACAACTGTATATCCATATTTTTTAACATACGTTTCAACCGCATTCGAAATGTCACCAACACGATTACCTTTTTTAGCAAATTTTATTGCTTCAAAAAAAGCTTGTCTAGTAACTTCTACTAATTGTTTAGCTTTATTGGAAACTTTTCCTACTAAAAAAGTTCTAGCAGCATCCCCATGAAAACCATTTTTCATTACAACAGTATCTATTGAAACAATATCTCCATCCTTTATTATTTCATTTTTTGATGGTATACCATGAATAACAACATCATTAATTGAAATACAAGTTGCAGCTGGAAATGCTTTAACTCCTCTTATACCACTTGGATAGTTTATCTGAGCAGGAATTCCCCCTTTGCTTCTAATAAAGTTTTCAGCAAGTTTATCTAATTCATAAGTAGATATCCCTGGTTTTATTACTTTTTCTATATATTCATAAAGATCTGCAACAATTTTACAAGCTTCTTTCATCATTTCAATTTCTTTTTTTGATTTTATTGTAATCATAATACATTTCAGCAATCACCTTTAAATATGATTAGCCCCTTCACACCCTTTCACTTTAAAATCTATATTTAAAAACTAACCTATTTTTAGTTGAACTATTAAATAACAGTCCAACTAAATTAATTATATTTAAATCTCTATTTTCCTAACTCTGCTACTACATCTTTGGCAACTTCATCCTTCATTCTATTAATTGATTTACTTAAAACTGTTGAATAAAGTAAACCTTTATTTTTATAGTATTCTGTTAGTGGAGCTGTTTCTTTATAATATACATTTAATCTGTTTTTAGCTTTTTCTAAAGTATCATCATCCCTTTGATATAATTCTCCACCACATTTATCACATATTCCTTCAACTTTAGATGGGCTTAAAACTGTATTATAAACAGCTTTACATTTTTTACAAATTCTTCTATTAGTAACTCTTTCAAGTATTTCTTGTTCAGGTACTTCTAAATTAACAACTATATTAATTTTATTTCCTGTTTCTTCTAACATTTTATCAAACGCTTCCGCTTGAGGTATTGTTCTTATAAATCCATCTAAAATTGCTCCATCTTTTGCATCTTCTTCAGATAATCTTTCCTTTAGCATTTCTATAACTATACTATCAGGAACAAGTTCACCTTTTGTAACATATTCATTTAATTTTAGACCAATTTCAGTTTTTTCTGTAATGTGCTTTCTAAAAATATCTCCACTAGAAATTGCTGGGATATTTAATTTTTCTGATACAATTTCTGCAACACTTCCCTTTCCAGAAGCTGGAGCCCCTAACATAATAATAATCATAATTTTCCTCCTTATTTTTAATTCCAAAATTCAAAAAAATTTTTTAAGAATACAGTTTGAGAACTTTTATTATTTATTAAAAAGTTTTCTTCTGTAGTAAAACTTATTGGAATCATTATTAATATTGTAGCAATCATTGCTACTAAAAATAATTTATTTATAAAAAAATTATCTTTTGCAAATTCAACTTCTTTATTAAATAATATAATTGCTATAACTGATAAAATCATCTTAAAATCTAAACTGTATAATTCACAGATTCCCGCAAAGCATGTATTTATTATTATAGATAAAAAAGATACAATTAATGAAATAATAATTAACCTGTTTAATTCTTTATTCTTACTTTTAGATATTATATCTTTCATAAAAATGTATATCCAAAATACAGGTACTCCTAGCAATCCTACTAATCGATTTTCATAACATAATTCGTTAAGAGATGTAGCTAAAATTTCGGTATTTATGAATACAAAAGGAAAAGTAAAAATCTTTACATTTGGTATTTTAAAAATATACTCCCCTATTCCTTGAATAATTTTACCAAAGGTAATACTCATACATGTATTCATATTAAAATCTGTTAATTGGTATCTAGCTCCAAATTCAAAAATATTATCAAATCTAACGTAATTTAATATCATCTGACTAATTGCTAAAATTCCAAGTGGCATACAAATAATAATACTGTCTTTAATTTTATTTTTTATTTTTATTTCTTTCATACTAGAAATTACCAAAAACAAAATTAATGGATAATATACAATAAAATTTGGCTTTGATAAAACTATTAAACCAGTACAAACTCCCAGTAAAAATAATTTTAAATATCTAAATTTAAGATTATCGTAAATTGATATTGCTAAGTTTAACGAAATTAATAAAAACATAATTCCAAAAGAAACAACAATATCGTATTTTGCTCCTCTAAGTAATGTTAAAAAATTTGAAGCAAAAAGAATTGCAAAATATCCTAAATAAAAATTACAAAGAGAAATTTGTTTTACATATTTTTTTATCAGTTTCTTGTATAAGCTATATAAACTAAAGATTATACCTATTATAGAAACTATATTAAATATATGTGTACACAAATATTTACCTGTAATTAACCTAAAAGGTACAACTAGAAGAATTATTGGTGCTATACCAAAATAATTATAATAACTTCCATTGTAAAAAGCTGTATCATATAAATAACTTATATCATCTTTATTTCTTTTATAACTATCGTAAGGATTTTCCATTTTTAAAAGTTCTTCTGATGGTTTTTCCATAAGTTTTATTTGCTTATGTACTATTGCTTCAGCTTGCATTAGTATACAATCTTGTTTATCAATTTTACCTGGACTAACATAAATTGAATTTTTTACATCATTTTTACCTAAAAAATTCTTTAAAGATATTTCATTTCCAAAATTATTAAAAACATATATTATTATTATAATACTAAAAACAATTAAATTTATTATAAAAATTTCATTATGATATTCTTCATGAGTTTCATATCTTTCTTTATATAAACTTTTATCTATTGCACTATAAATAAAAGTAATTACCACCATATGTATAAATAAACTATAAAAATTTATTCTAAAATTACAATGATTTATAATAATATTTTCAATATTTACTTCTGATTCTGTTAAAACCGTTATAACTATTTCTTTTGCCTTAGAATGTGTATCAAAGTTAATATACTGCTTATCATTTTCTAAAAGAATTTTCTCTCTCAAATTTATATAAGCACTATTATCTTCAGCAATAAATTTTACAAAATAAGTTATCTTATCTGTAAGTTCATTTGAATAATTAATTCTTATACTTGTAACTCTAGTATCTAAATTCTTTATTGTTATAACATCATTTTCCACGGTATAATCAACATCTATATTTCTATTTCCAATTATTAAGGTTCTTATTGCTGGATAATTAAACAAAAAAACCTCTAAAAATACTCCTATTAATAAACATAATATATACTTTTTTATTTTAACTTTTATATTTAATTTTTTTTGAATTTCTAAAGATTTTTCTACAGCATTTCTTGGTTCAGTTTCTACCATATATTTTCCTATTTACTATTTTTTGTTTAAATTATTTATATATAATATTTAAAAGCAAAATTTCATCTATATACTCAAAATACTATATATAAATAGTCTAAAGAAAAATCTAAATCAAATTAATAAAAATTTCTTTATAAATCATTTTAAAACGAACATTAGAGGTAAATAAATCTCATCTAATATTCGTTTTAATTTTTAATTTATTTTTCTAAAAAACCTTTATAATGTCTCATCATTAATTGTGATTCTAATTGTTGTACTGTTTCTAAAGCAACTCCAACTACAATTAAAATTGATGTTCCACCAAAAGTTAAGTTTAAATTAGTAAATCTAAGTAGCATAGGTATAATAGCAATTAAACTTAAAAAACCTGCACCAAAAACAGTTAATTTATTTGTAATACTTTTCAAATAATCTGTTGTAGGCTTTCCTGCACGAATACCAGGAATAAAACCTCCCTGTTTTTTAATATTTGCAGATACCTCTGCTGGGTTAAATGTTGCATAAGTATAAAAAAATGTAAAACCTAAAATTAAAGCAAAATATACAATGGCATTTGATAAACTATAACCCCATCCAACACTAGATGATGATGTAGCAATTGAAAATTTATACAATCCTGAAATAAAACCTGATTCACCAATTATATCTGAAGCAAATATTTGAATAAACATAGCTGGAAATGTCATTACACTACTTGCAAAAATTACTGGCATTACACCTGCCATAACTAATTTAAGAGGTATATGTGTATTTTGTCCACCATACATTTTTCTTCCTACAACTTTTTTAGCATATTGTACTGGTATTCTCCTTTCAGCTTCTTGAACAAAAACAACACCAGATACTAATAATATTGCACCTAATATAACAACTAATGAAGTTACAATTCCTATTGTACTAATTCCACTAGCTGTTAAAATTAAATTAAATAATTTATTAATTCCTGATGGTAAACCTGAAATAATTCCAATAAAAATTATAATAGAAATTCCATTTCCAATACCTTTATTAGTAATTTCTTCACCAAGCCAAACTAGAATAGATGTACCTGTTATTAAAGACATTATTACAACTAAACCTGTAATAAATCCTGGACTAATAAATATTCCACTTGAGCTATATGATACGTATATACCTAAAGCTTCTATTAAAGCAAGCAATATTGTAAGTAATTTTGTATATTTATTAATTTTTTCTTTTCCAGCTTCTCCACCTTCTTTAATTGCTTTTTCTAAAGAAGGAATTATCATTGCAAGCAATTGTATTACAATTGATGATGTAATATATGGAGTAATTGACATTGCAAAAATTGATAATCTTGAAAACGCACCCCCAGAAATAGTATTTATTAGTCCTGATAAGCTATTTGTAGACGAATTCATTTGTTCTGAAAGAGTAAACGTATCAACTCCTGGAACTGTGATATAACATCCCAATCTAAAAATAAATATTAATAGTAATGTAAATAATAATTTTTTTCTAATTTCTGGAGTTTTTAAAGCATTTTTAATAGTTTTAAACAACTAAATCACCTCAATCTTTCCACCTGCAGCTTCAATTTTTTCTGCAGCAGTTTTAGTAAATCTTGTTGCTTTAACTGTTAATTTTTTATCCAAGTTTCCTGTACCTAAAACAACTATTCCATCCTTTATTTTTCCAATAATTTTTTCTTCTAATAAACTTTCAGCTGTAACTTCTGTAGCTTTAGATTTATTAAGCATAGTCAAAGTTACCTCTGTATAATTTTTTGAAAATCTATTGTTAAATCCTCTTTTAGGTAATCTTCTATATAATGGTGTTTGACCTCCTTCAAAGCCTCTTCTAACACCACCACCACTTCTTGCTTTTTGTCCTTTATGTCCTCTTCCAGAAGTTTTTCCTAAACCAGATCCAACACCACGGCCAACTCTCTTTTTAGTTACTCTTTTTGTGGCTGGATGTAAATTTCCTAATTCCATTTTTTGCACCTCCTTAAAGTATGAATTTATTATATATTAACAAATTTATTTTATCAATATATTATTATAATATTTCACTAACTTTTTTTCCTCTTTTTGCTGCTACTTCCTGTGCAGTTTTCATGCTATTTAAAGCTTCAATTGTAGCATAAACAACGTTTCTTGGATTATTTGTTCCTATAACTTTTGTTTTTATATCTTTATATCCAGCTAATTCTAATACTGGTCTTACACTACCTCCAGCAATAACTCCAGAGCCTTCAGGACCTGGCTTTAAAATAACGCTAGCACTACCAAACTTTCCAACAAATTCATGTGGAATTGTTGTTCCCACAATTGGAACAGTAACCAAGTTTTTCTTTGCTTCTTCTATAGCTTTTTTTATTGCATCTGGTACTTCAGCAGCCTTACCATTTCCAACACCTACATGTCCTTGTTCATCTCCAACAACAACAACAGCACTGAATCTAAATGTTCTACCACCTTTAACAACTTTTGCAACTCTATTTATAGCTACAACTTTTTCTTTTAATTCTACTGCTTTATCATCCATAAGCTCAACTTTTTCCTCCTTTTTAAAATACTAAACCTGCTTCACGTGCAGCTTCAGCTAATTCTTTAACAACACCATGATAAATATATCCACCTCTGTCAAAGACTACTGTTTTAATTTTTTGTGCAATTGCTTTTTTTGCGATAACACTTCCAATTTCTTTTGCAGCTTCTTTATTAGCAAATTTTGTTTTAATGTCCTTATCCATTGTTGAAACATAAACTAAAGTTTTTTCAGCTTCATCATCTATAATTTGAGCAATAATATTTTTATTTGTTTTTGTAACTACAAGTCTTGGGCATTCTGCTGTGCCACTTATTTTTTTACGAACTCTAGCATGACGTCTTTGTCTTTCTACTTTTCTATTTATTTTAGAAATCATTTTTTTCTCCTTTCTTTTTGAAAAATTAGATATGCATACTTCATTTTTCAAATATTATTTCTTACCAGCTTTTCCTTCTTTTCTTCTAATAACTTCTTCAACGTACTTAATACCTTTTCCTCTATATACTTCTGGTGGTCTCTTTGTTCTAATAACAGCTGCTGTTTGACCAACAAGTTCTTTATCCATTCCTTTAACAATTATTTCATTAGGATTTGGAACATCAAAAGAAATTCCTTCTGGAGCTTCTATTTCTACAGGATGAGAATATCCTAAATTCATAACCAATTTTGTTCCTTGTTTTTGAGCTCTATATCCTACACCATTTACTTCTAGCTTTCTTTCAAATCCTTTAGTTGTTCCTTCAATCATATTATTTAATAAAGTTCTTGTTAATCCATGTAAACTTCTGTTAGATGGTTCATCGTCAGGTCTTTCTACTTTTAAAACATTACTTTCAAGATTAATTTTCATATTCTTATGAAATTCTTTTGTTAATGTTCCCTTAGGTCCCTTAACAGTAACATTCTGACCATCTATTTTAACTTCAACACCTTCTGGTATTGTTATAGGTTTTTTTCCTATTCTAGACATTTTAAATCCTCCTTCTTTAAATTTTCTGCCTTAGCTTAAATTATTTTAAAGACATTTATATATTTATTAATAATTGAAAAAGCTTATATGTGATTTTACTTTTGTATTTCACAATTCTTGCTTCTCACCTCTCAATTATCAATTACCATATATAAGCTAAAACTTCTCCGCCAATTCCTAATTCTCTTGCTTTTTTGTCTGTCATAATTCCCTTTGAAGTAGAAATTAAAGCAATACCTAATCCATTTAATACTTTTGGTAATTCATCCTTTGAAGCATAAATTCTAAGACCTGGTTTACTAATTCTTTTTAAACCATCTATTACCCTATTACCTTTTTCATCATATTTTAAAGTAATTCTAATAATTCCTTGTGTATTATCTTCTATTTCTTCACAAGATTTTATATATCCTTCTTCAAGTAAAGTTTCTGCAATAGCTTTTTTCATTTTTGATGATGGAACATCAACAGTTTTGAATTTTGCACTATTTGCATTTCTTATTCTTGTTAACATATCTGCTATTGGATCAGTTATATTCACAGCTTTACCCTCCTTTTTTCTAATTTTAATGTTCATAAATATATTTTTATATTATAAATTCGAAATATAAACAAGTATTTCTAATCAGCCAGGTTAAAAATTTAATAAGAGTACAAAAAGTACATAATTTAAATCTTTAATGAAGACTAACAATGTAAAATGCTGTTTAGATTTTGAATTTTACCAACTTGCTTTCTTAATTCCTGGGATTTCACCTTTATAAGCTAATTCTCTAAAACATAGACGACATATTCCATATTTTCTAATATAAGCATGTGGTCTACCACAAATTTTACATCTATTATACTCTCTTGTTTTGTATTTTTGTGTTCTAGCGCATTTAACTTTTAATGATTTCTTAGCCATTTTAGACTCCTTTCATTAATTTATTAGTTTTTGAATGGCATTCCTAATAAGCTTAATAACTCTTTAGCTTCTTCATCAGTTTTTGCTGTTGTAACAAAAATTATATCCATTCCTCTTAATTTATCAATTTTATCATATTCTATCTCTGGAAAAATTAATTGTTCTTTTATACCCATTGAATAGTTTCCTCTTCCATCAAATGATTTGTTAGATACGCCTCTAAAATCTCTTACTCTAGGAAGAGCAACATTAAATAGTTTATAAGCAAAATCATACATCCTACCTGTTCTTAATGTAACTTTACAGCCAATTTTTGCTCCTTCTCTTAATTTAAAAGCAGCTATAGATTTTTTTGCCTTAGTTATAATAGGTTTTTGTCCAGTAATTAAGCTTAAATCATTCATTGCATTATCTAAAGCTTTAGGATTCTCTTTTGTTTCACCTAAACTCATATTAATAACTATTTTATTTAATCTTGGAACTTGCATTACTGATTTATAGTTAAATTTTTTCATCAATAGCGGAACAACTTCTTTTTCATATTTTTCTCTAAGCATTTCCATTTTTCTTTAAGTCCTCCTTCTTATTATTATAATTTTGCACCGCATTTTTTACAAACACGAACTTTTTCATCTTTCTCTAAAACATATCCAACCTTTGTAGTTTTTCCACACTTAGGACATACCACATTCACCTTTGCACTATGTATAGCGCATTCTACTGAAATGATTCCACCCTCTTCTCCTTGCTTTTTAGGCTTAATATGTTTTTTTCTAACATTAACACCTTTTACAATTATTTTATTTGTTTTAGGTATAATTTCAATAATTTCACCAGTTTTTCCCTTATCATTTCCTGATAAGACTTTAACTGTATCACCTTTTTTTAATTTCAATTTTTTCACCTCAATTCATGAATTTCTACAAAAAACATTGTATAACTTCTTTAAATTTAATTCTTAGCTGTACTTTAGTACTAGTTAAAACAATTTTAATTTAATAAGTTATAGTCATTTTTGAAGAAAAAGTTTTCATATATGATTTTTATTAGAGTTAATTTTCAAATTTAAATAAAAATTTTATAGTACTTCTGGAGCTAAAGACAATATCTTTAAATAATTTTTTTCCCTTAATTCTCTAGCAACTGGTCCAAATATACGTGTTCCCTTTGGTGTTCCATCTTCACGAATAATAACTGCTGCATTTTCATCAAATTTAACATAAGATCCATCACTACGTCTTGCACCTTTTCTACTTCTAACAACTACAGCTTTAACAACTTCACCCTTTTTAACAACTCCACCTGGTGTAGCTGACTTTACTGAAGCAACTACTATATCTCCAATTTCAGCAAATTTTCTATGTGAACCACCCATACATCTGATTACCATTAATTCTCTGGCACCAGTGTTATCAGCAACTTTTAATCTACTTTGTTGTTGTACCATGACCTAAAAAGTCCTCCTTTTCTTAATTATTTAATTACGGCTTTCTCAACGATTTCAACAACTCTCCATCTCTTGTCTTTTGATAAAGGTCTTGTTTCCATAACTAAAACTTTATCTCCAACTTTGCAAGCATTTTCTTCATCGTGAGCCTTAAGTTTATATGTTCTTTTTACTGTTTTCTTATAGATTGGATGTGCAACACTTGTTTCAACACTTACTACTACAGTTTTATCCATTTTATCTGAAACTACTATACCAATCATTGTTTTACGAAGATTTCTTTTCTCCATTTTGGATTATCTCCTTTCTTTAAATTAGTTTGCTTTTAATTCTCTTTCTCTAAGTTCTGTTTTTATTCTAGCTATATTTTTCTTTACTTCTTTAATTTTCAATGGATTATCTAATCCATTAGTAGCTAGGCTGAATCTTAATTTAAATAATTCTGTTTTTAATTCACTAAGTTCCTTTTCAAGCTCTGGTGAACTCATTTTTTTTATTTTATTATTCTTCAACTTTATCACCACCTACTTCAGTTTCTCTTTTAACGAATTTTGATAGAACAGGTAATTTATGAGATGCTAGTCTTAAAGCTTCTCTAGCAACATCTTCAGTTACACCTGCAATTTCAAACATTACTCTTCCTGGTTTTACAACAGCAACCCAATATTCTGGAGCTCCTTTTCCTTTACCCATACGAGTTTCAGCTGGTTTTTTAGTTACTGGTTTGTCTGGAAAAATTTTAATCCAAACTTTACCACCTCTTTTAATATAACGAGTCATAGCTACTCTAGCAGCCTCTATTTGATTAGATTTAATCCATCCAGCTGTCGTAGCTTGTAATCCATATTCACCTTCATTAACTACATTTCCTCTAGTTGCTATTCCTCTGTTTCTTCCTTTTTGCATTTTTCTATATTTTGTTCTTTTTGGCATTACTGGCATTAGTTTGTACCTCCTTTTGCTGGTTGTTGCTTAGCTTTAAGAATTTCTCCCTTATAAATCCATACTTTTACACCAATTTTACCATAAGTTGTATCAGCTTCAGCAAAACCATAATCAATATCGGCTCTTAAAGTTTGAAGAGGTATAGTACCTTCTTTATAAAATTCAGTTCTAGCCATATCTGCACCACCTAATCTTCCAGACACAGCTGTTTTAATACCTAAAGCACCTGATTTCATAGATTTTTGCATACATTGTTTCATTGCTCTTCTAAATGAAATTCTTCTTTCTAATTGTCCAGCAATATTTTCTGCTACTAATTGAGCATCTGTATCAATATTTTTTACTTCAATAATATTTAAATTTACTTCTTTGTTAATCATTTTTTCTAGTTCTTTTTTTAAGGCTTCTGAAAAATTTCCACCTTTACCTATTACTAAACCTGGTTTAGCTGTATAAACATTAACTTTTACAGCTTTTGCAGTTCTTTCAATTTCAATTTTTGAAATACCACTAATATATAGTTTTTTCTTGACATATTTACGAATTTCGTAATCCTCTACTAAGTAATCGCTAAAGTTTTTAGAATTTGCATACCATTTAGAATTCCAATCTCTTATAACACCTACTCTCATACCATTTGGATGAACTTTTTGTCCCATATCGTAAATACCCTCCTTTCTTATTTCTTCTCTCTTAACACGATTGTTATCTTACTAGTTCTTTTTCTTATTCTAACAGCTGAGCCCTTTGCAGCTGGTCTAATTCTTTTTAATGTAGGACCTTGATTCGCATAAATTTCTGCAATATAAAGGTTACTTCTATTCATAAAGTGATTATTTTCTGCATTTGCAATTGCTGATTTTAATAACTTTTCTAAAATCTCTGCAGATGCTTTAGGTGCAAATTTAACTATTGTTAATGCTTCTTCTGCGCTTTTTCCTCTAATTAAATCTGCTACTATTTTCACTTTTCTAGCTGATATCCTTGCATAATTCAATGTAGCTCTTGCTTCTGGCTCTTGAATTGTAGCTTGTTCTTCTTTCACAATTATATCCTCCTAATCTATTATTATTTATTTGTTGTTTTATCTCCTGCATGACCTTTAAAAGTTCTTGTTAGAGCAAATTCTCCTAATTTGTGTCCAATCATTTCTTCTGAAATATATATAGGAACATGTTTTCTTCCATCATGAACAGCTATTGTATGTCCAACCATTTGTGGATATATAGTAGATGCTCTTGACCATGTTTTTAATACTTCTAGTTTACCTGATTCATTCATAGCTTCTATTCTTTTTAAAAGTTTTGGAGCTACATAAGGTTTTTTCTTGCTTGATCTTGACATGAATTTATCTCCTTTCTATTTTCTTCTCTTCACTATAAATTTGTTACTTGGATTTTTCCTATTTCTTGTCTTATATCCTAGAGCTGGTTTACCCCAAGGTGTCATAGGACCACTATGTCCAACTGGTGCTCTACCTTCACCACCACCATGTGGGTGATCATTAGGGTTCATAACTGTTCCTCTAACTGTAGGTCTAATACCCATATGTCTTTTTCTACCAGCTTTACCAATCTTAATATTTTCATGATCAGTATTTCCTATTGTTCCTATTGTTGCTCTACATCTTACAGCTATTAGTCTCATTTCTCCAGATGGAAGTCTTACGTGAGCATAAGCTCCCTCTTTAGCCATTAATTGTGCTTCTTGTCCTGCACTTCTAACTAGTTTTCCACCCTGTCCTGGATTTAACTCAATATTATGAATCATAGTACCAACAGGTATGCTTTCTATTGGCATGCTATTTCCTGGTTTAATATCAACTTTTTGTCCTGAAATAACTTTATCTCCATCTGTTAATCCTTTAGGTGCTAAAATATAAGATTTTGTTCCATCTTCATATTCTATTAATGCAATATTACTACTACGGTTTGGATCATATTCAATACCAACAACTTTTGCATACATATCATCTTTTTGTCTTTTAAAATCTATTACTCTATATTTTTGCCTATTTCCACCACCTTGATGTCTAACTGTTATCCTTCCATAAGAATTTCTTCCTGCTTTTTTCTTTTTTACTTCTAGTAAAGATTTTTCAGGAGTTTTCTTTGTAATTTCTTCAAAAGATGAAGTAGTCATATTTCTTCTTGATGGTGTATAAGGTCTATAATGTTTAACTGCCATTTCTTTACTCTCGGATTAATAAAAATCTTTTACCTTCATATGTATTCTTTTCTTCGAAAATCTTCGATGTACCTTAACATAATACAACTATAGTTTTCTTATTTGAATATACACGAATCTCTCGATTTTGATTAATCCTCTATCCTTTCTTTATTATTTGAGGTTCTTTTCCTGGCCCTCTCCAGTTATTATTTATTTTCCGACTTTTCTCTCGATAATAAGTATATATTTTCTGTTCGAACAAAAATTAGTATATTGCTATGCAAAAATAATTTGAAAAGCAAGTACAAATACTAGTTGTACGTTTCGTATTAATTTAACTATACAAGATGCTAATTATTGTTTGAACTTAAATATTAAGACATAAATTCAGAAATTGAATCTTTATACTTTTTAGAAATTTTTACTTCTTTTCCACCTTTATCTAAATACATCATTGAAGAAGCATTTGTATCTATAGTAACAATAGCTTTTTTCCAATCTGATGTTTTTCCTTGGTGAACTCCTACTCTTTTCTCTTTTCCTCTTACTGTTAAAGTATTAACTTTCAAAATTTTTACTTCAAATAATTTTTCAACTGCATTTTTGATATCAACTTTTGTTGCATTTTTTGCAACTTTGAAAGTGTATTTACCTTCTTGAATATCAGCGCTACTTTTTTCTGTAACAACTGGAGCTAATATAATATCTTCTGCTACCATAACTTATGCATACACCTCCTCTATTTTTTTAACAGCTTCTTGTGTTAAAATTAATTTTTTATATTTTAATAAATCAAATACATTTATTGTTGCAACAGAACTTGTTCTAACATCTGCTAGATTTCTAGCTGATTTTTGAATAATTTCATTTTTTTCATTTAATACAACTAATGCTTTATCTGAGACTTTTAAATTTTTAATTACATCAGCCATTTGTTTTGTTTTAATTTCTTTAAAATTAATTTTATCTACAACAATTAAATTTTCTTCTAATACCTTAGAACTTAATAAAGATCTTACTGCTAATTTTTTTTCTTTTTTATTAACTCTATATTTATAAGAACGTGGCTTTGGACCCAAAGCAATACCGCCCTTTATCCATTGTGGAGCTCTAATAGAACCTTGTCTAGCTCTACCAGTTCCTTTTTGTCTCCATGGTTTCTTTCCACCGCCTCTTACTTCACTTCTAGTTTTTGTACTTTGTGTTCCTTGTCTTTGATTAGCTAAATAATTTACTAATACACTATGAACAATAGCCTCATTAGGCTCAATCCCAAAAACTTCTTCACTTAATTCTATATCGCTAACTTTTTTTCCTTTTATATCATATACATCAACTTTAGGCATTTAATCTTCCTCCTTCCTTCTATTTAGTAGCTTTAACGCTTTTTCTAATTTTCAATATACTACCTTTTGCACCTGGTACAGAACCTTTTACTAAAATAGCATTTTTATCTAAATCTACTCGTACTATTTCTAAATTTTGAATTGTAACTGTTTCTACTCCCATATGGCCTGGTAAATTTTTTCCTTTGAAAACTCTTCCTGGTGTAGATGTTGGTCCCATAGACCCTGGTCTTCTATGATACATAGAACCATGTCCCATTGGTCCTCTAGATTGACCATGACGTTTAATAACTCCTTGGAATCCTTTACCTTTAGAAATACCTTGTATATCTACGGTTTCTCCATTTTCAAAAACATCAACTTTTAAATTATCACCAACTTTAATTTCAGAAATAGTATTATCACATACTCTAAATTCTCTTAAATGTTTTGTAGGTTTAACTCCTGCTTTTGAAAAATGGCCTTTTTCAGGTTTATTAACTTTATGCTCTTTTATTTCTCCATAACCTAATTGAACAGCGTTATATCCATCAGTTTCTGTAGTTTTAATCTGAACAACTGTACATGAACCTGCTTCTATAACTGTAACCGGAATAACAATTCCATTTTTATCAAATATTTGTGTCATTCCAATTTTCTTTCCTATTATTGCTTTCACTTTCTTTTCCTCCTAACTATTGGCTCTAACAATATAATAATCTTTTTTATTATTTTTCAATGTTATAGCGTGGTTTGATTTTAAAAATCTTTCTTAATTAATTTAAATATTAAATAATTATAATTTTATTTCTATTTCAACACCTGCTGGTAAATCTAACTTCATTAAACTATCAACTGTTTTTTGTGTTGGATAAAGAATATCAATAACTCTTTTGTGTGTTCTCATTTCAAATTGTTCTCTTGAATCTTTATGTTTATGTGGAGAACGCAAGATTGTTACAACTTCTTTTTCTGTTGGAAGAGGAACTGGACCTGAAACTTTTGCTCCTGTTCTTTTAGCAGTATCTACTATTTTTTCAGCAGACTGATCTAAAACAACATAATCATAAGCTTTTAGTCTAATTCTAATTTTGTCACTTCCTATTTTTGTGTTTGATGTTGCCATTTAAATTTTCCTCCTTACTTTTTTATATTAGGCTTTGGCAAGTTATCAACGCATCCTAGTGTATCACATTTACACATTATAAAATCCAAGTCTATTATAGTATTATAATATTAGATAGATCTTGGATAAGAATGCTTTAAAATTCAAACTTATCGCCCGGTCTAAGCCAAGACATGCTCCGCAGAAGTTCCCTCCACATTAAGTGTAGCCACATTCCGCATCTTCGCTTAAAATACATAATTTTTTCTTACGCAGTAAGTATTATACTACGGAAATAAGCACTTGTCAACTATTTTTTAAAATTTTATATACATAATTTCCGTAAGGTTTTTTAACTATTTTCCCGGAAGTATGACAGTTAAATTTTAAAAAAATCTTTAGAAGTGTTACAAACACTTTATTTTTTGTCAAAATTGTAAAAAAATTAGGAAATATTGAACAAGTAACAAAAAAAGCTAATAGAGAAGATCCTTATATAACGTAGTAACTTAAGCTATAGAAATTTAGATTATTAATTTTATAAATATAAATAAGCTATAAATTATTATTAATTTTATCCGTAAATTGTAAGAACTTATTTTTTCTAAATTAAAAAAATCAGCTTGTCTAAAAATATCATAAGCAACAATTGAAACAGAATTTGATAAATTTAGAGAACGTATTCCTTCCCTCATAGGTATTCTAATTGTTTTATCTATGTGCTTTTTTAAAATTTCTTCTGGAAGTCCCTTTGTTTCTTTTCCAAACAATATAAAAACCTCTTCCATTTCTTTATAATTAGGCTCAGAATAAACTTTTTTGCCCTTAGTAGTTACAAAAAACATATTATGTTCTTCTGGACTATACTTTTTTAAAAAAGAATTAAAATTAATATGTTCTTCTATTTCTAATTTATCCCAATAATCTAATCCTGCTCTTCTAACTTGTTTTTCTGAAATTGAAAAACCGAGAGGATAAACTAAATGGAGTTTTGTCCCTAAAGCAGCACAAGTTCGAGCAATATTTCCAGTATTTTGTGGTATTTCTGGTTCTACTAAAACAATATTTAATTTCATTTATTTAAACTTCCTTTCTTTTATTTTAATGAAAATATATAAAAAGCTTCTTTATATAAAATAATATTTGTTTTTATATTTTTTCAAGGAATATTTATTTTATTATTATGCTTTAGTATTTTACTATAATTAAAAGAAAAAATCAATTATCACCACTAAAATCTATTTTTTATGTAAACTTGTATTTAAAAATTTATTTAATCTTTAAATGAACTTTATCGTTACAATTCACAGCCTCTTAAACTTATTTCTTATTTTACAATTTCAATTACTTTATCTACTAAAGTTTTTTTCACAATGTTATCTTCTAATAAATTAATTAAAAAAGTTTTTCTTCCTGCATAATTAATAGAAGTTCCACAATGATATATAATACTCCTGTCTAAAATAAAATATCTATCATGAAAACTTTGATTATATATAACCTGTAAATTATGGTACTGCTGATTATATTTAGAGATACTCTTTGATAATAAAAAAGATTTTTGGGAAATTAATATAACTTTGCTTTTTAAAATTTAACATTTATTATTTTCTTTCTTAAATTATTATGAAACAAAAGTTTGCAAAAGCCAATAATAATATAAAAAATTCACAAACTAATCCTTGTAATTTTTACAATTAACAGTCTCATATGATTATTTCTTAGATTACGATATAATAATTTTTTCAAAAATTATTATATCGTAACCTAATTATCATATAAACTGTAAATTGTAACTATATAAGTGTTTGTGAATTTTAATCTTTTATCTTAAATATAAAGTTGGATTTAAATACTCTCCATCCTTCATTATTTCAAAATGTAAATGTGGATCATCAGAAACTTCAAAACTAGCACTTTCACCTACTGTTCCAATTGTTTGATCACGTTCAACAACATCTCCTTTTTTTACAAATTCTGAACTTAATAAGTTTGCATAAATAGTTTTATATCCACCAGGATGAGAAATAATAATTGTAAGTCCGATATCTAGGATCATTTTTTATACTTTCAACAATACCAGCTTCACTTGCAACTACTACACTCATTTTTTCACTTTTTATATCTATTCCGAAGTGAGTAGTCCATTCGTCTAAAGTTTTTGAATAAACTAAACTATCACTTGCATAATCTTTAATAATTTCTCCACTTACTGGTGCAATAAAACTAGGCTCAAAATTTTCTTGTTCAGGTGCAATATAACCATCATTTGTTTCTTCTATTTTATTCTCATTTTCCTTTAAATTTTCTGATACATCATTATTTTCATTATTTTCATTATTTTCATTATTTATAATGTTTTCTATTTTATCTTCATCATGCTTGGATAATGTATTATTAATTTCTTCATCTTTTACTTCATTAATACCTTTATCTTGAGTAATGCTTGTAGGTTCAATTATAATGTTTTCCTCTTGGATTTGATTTGGAACTACGGCATTAACTTTACCAAGTTCTAACAAGCTGTTTCTAGCATTTTCACGTAATTTTTTATTATACATATTAAAAATTAAAGCAAAAATAACAACAGTCATTACTAAAACAACACTAAATACTGTTGCAATAGTTTTTATTCTATTTTCTTCTTTAAAATATTTTCTTCTACTCATTTTATTTTCCATCTCCTTAAAAATTTTTGATAAAATAAGTATCTGCAAAATATTGAAAATTATTCAGTAATTTCCACATTTTTATAATAATGTTTTATTATTGCTTTATAATCATATCCTTGTTTCGCTAAACTATCACTTCCACTTTGACTTAATCCAACTCCATGACCGTATCCAATAACTGAAATCTTTATATTTTCACCATCTAACCTAAAATCAAATTTTGCTGATTTTAAACCAAAAATTGTTCTAGCTTCTATTCCCGAAATTTGAATATTTCCGTAACTTTAAAGTTTTAACCCTTCCACTTTCTGTAAAGTCTAAAATTTTTATACATTCCGAATCACTAAAATCAATTTTAAAATTAGGATATTTTACTAAAACTTTACTAATCAATTCATCTTTTGATAAAATAACTTCAGAATTATAAGTCGAGTATCCTTCTTCTCCACTTGTAGCTACTGATATTAGATAAGGATAATATCCACCCCAAACATTAATTGGCATCTCTGTCATACCACCACTATTACTATGAAATAATGCATTTATCGGTTTTCCTTCATACGTTATATAGTTTTTAGTAGTTGAATCAACTGCAATAACTATTTTTTGCCAATTTGCATCTTTGTCCTCATTCTCCCATCTAGCAAATCTATTTTCTTTTGATATCCATGCTTGACAACAATTTGGATCGTCGCAAATATCCGCATTTTCATGTTTACTTCCATTTATCATTTTATAAATTGTGTATGTTCTAGCTACAACTGCTTGAGCCTTTAATGCCTCAAGTTCATAACTTGCAGGCATTTCAGCACTAACCACGCCATATAAATACACATCTAAATCTAGATTTTCTACTTCCCCTGTTTGGCTATGTAAAAGTCTTATTGTCATATTATTATCATAATTAAACGAATTATTATCCTCAACTTTTTCACTTATCGTTTCACTTATTTTAACCCTTTTTGTAAATAAAATTGGTATTAAAAAAGAAATAACAATAATCAAAAACATTTTTAAAAATAATTTTTTCAAATCTATCACCTCATACACTTAATTTTCTTTTAAAATCATTTAAAATTCTTTTTTCAATTCTTGAGACTTGAACTTGAGAAATTCCAATTATTTTTGCAACTTGTGTTTGAGTTTTTTCTTTATAAAATCTTAATTTTATTATTTTCCTATCTCTTTCATTTAAAGCCTCTACAAGTTCAGAAATAGCTAATTTATCAATTAAATTAGCCTGTTCATCTTGTCCAGAAGAAATCTTTTCAATTATATTTTTATTATTATCATTTTGATTATCTAAATTTATTGATTCTGGTTTTTGTAAAGCATCTAATGTTAAAAATATTTCATCTTCTGAAACACATAATATTTTCGATAATTCTTTAGTAGAAATATATTCTCCATATTTTATAAAATATTCTCTTTCTATTTCTCTAATTTTTATACCTAATTCTTTTATATTCCTGCTAACTTTTATTATTCCATCATCTCTAATAAATTTTTTTATTTCTCCAACAATATAAGGTATAGCATATGTTGAAAGCTTTACTCCAAATCCAAAATCAAATCTTTTTATTGCTTTAATAAATCCAATACATCCAATTTGATATAAATCGTCAATCTCATATCCTTTACCTATAAATCTTTTTATAATACTCCATATTAATCCAACATTTTCCTCTAAAAGAATTTCCATTGCATTTTTATCTTTAGCAGCTTTAATGATAAGAGTGTTTTTATTTTCATACATAAAACCTCCTACTTAATCTCAATGTATTTACTATTTATCCTTTCATGGCTTTTAATCTTTTTTTTCATTGTTATTTTTGTTCCTAATCCACTAATTGATTCAACTTTTAAATTATCCATAAAATTTTCCATAATAGTAAAACCCATCCCTGATCTTTCAAGATTAGACTTTGTAGTAAAAAGAGGTGCTTTTGCTTCTTCAATATTTTCAATTCCTATACCCGTATCAGAAATCTCTATTTCTATTTCATCATCTGTTAATCTTGCAATTACTTTAACAATTCCATCAGTATCAGAATATCCATGGATTATTGAATTCGTAACAGCTTCAGAAACAGCTGTCTTTATATCTGCAATTTCCTCAATGGTTGGATCTAGCTGTGATGCAAATGCAGCAACTGCAATTCTTGCAAATGATTCATTTGATGATTTACTTAAAAACTCTAATTTCATTTCATTTTTTATACTACTCATACAACCTCCTTATAAGAATCAACAATTGGAATAATCTTTAATAATCCTGCCATCTCAAAAATTCTTTTTAACTTTGGACTCACATTTACCATTTCTAAAGTTCCACCATAACAACAAGCTGTTTTGTATCTTCCTATTATTAGACCAACTCCTGCACTATCCATAAATACAACCCTATTAAAATCAAATATAACTCTTTTAGGCATAAATCTTTGAATTTCATAATCTGCCCTCCTTCTAATTTTTTCTGTAGCATGATGATCTAAATCTTCAGTAATTTCAATTACTAAAAGCTTGTCCTCTACAAAATGTTTTACATTCATTTTTTATCCTCCTTTATCTTTTGTTATACTGTATTATTCGTGATTTTAATGGATTTTTCCTTTGATGAAACTTAAGAGCTTTTGTCGAATTCATCTGTTTTCATCGACTATTTTCGAACTTTTAATACCATTTTTAGAAATTATTTAACAGGTCTTCAAACGAAAATATTAAAAAAGCTATATATTTACTTAAATATAAGAAATTCGTGTATCAAAATTGTCCAATATTTAAATAAATATACAGCTTTTATTAAATATAATAGATTAAAACCTGTTAAATAATTTCTAAAACATATAATTAAAAAAGGCTTTTAACCTTCTCTAATTAAATTTTCTTTATTAAATCTTTTTGAAAAATAGTATATTGTATAAACCATTATTTCAGCGATATACCACATTATAATTCCGATTCCTAATGATAAAAAAGCATTTTTTGTTATATTATTTAGTGTCAAAACAAAAACATATTCAGTTATAGTAGATAGTATTGATGTAAAAAAAGTTAATTTTGTATTTCCTATTCCAAGTACAAAACCATAAAGTAATTGATATAGTGGTATTAGTGAAAATCCAATTCCAGCAATGTGCATATAATATAATGATAATGTAATTACTTCATTATTATTAGTAAAAATTCTAATATAAATTTCTGAATAAAATATTATAAATAAGACAATTAATAATATTGGAAAAGCTATAATTGTAATTCCGTTTTTCATAATGTCTTTTATTTTATCAAACTCATTTTTCCCAATAAACTGCCCGACAACAACTGTCATCATTGTATTAATTGATTCACCTATTACCCAAACAATCTCATTAAATTTACAGACTATTCCATAAGTACTTCCACCAACTATTCCAAGTGAATTTGATATATTTACCTCTAAAATACTAGTAAAAATAGTAAAAAATTGTTGTATAATTATTGGAATTCCAAGTATAGAAAATCCTTTTAAAAATTTCTTATTAAATTTTATGTACTTTTTATTAAACTTTAATAATTCACTATTTCTTATATATAAATAACTCAAAATAAGTGAAAAAATCATTGATAACGATGTTGCAATAGCAGCACCTCTTATTCCAAATCCAAGTTTAATAAAAATAGGATCTAAAATAATATTAACAACTTCAGTTATTGCCAATATTATAAGAGGTGTTTTACTATTTCCAATAGCTCTTATTGCACTTATAATCGTAATTCCAATAAAATTAAAAACTTGACCTATTAAATAAATTGTAATATATTTTTTTGCATCAGTAATAACTTCTATAGGTGTATTGAATAAATTTAACCAAAAATTTTCTGTAGAAATAAGTAATATAGCAGTAAATATTCCAATTATTAAGCTAATTATATATAAAGGTGTAATTACTTCTTTAATTTTGTTTCTATCTTTACTTGAAAAATACTGTGACACAATAATAGAGGTTATAGTTGTAATTCCTCCCATAAAAGCATATGAAATTAAAATGATAGGCCAACAATTAGTAGTTGCAGATAGACCAGAATTTCCAATTAGTCTTCCTATCCAAATTCCATCAATAATATTGTAGATGGAGTTTAATAAATTTGTTATTAAAAGTGGAAAACAGAATTTAACCATATTATTAAGCAAATTTCCTTTTGTTAAATCTTTTCCTTCTGACATATATTCCTCCCTAAATTAAAATAACTGTATTATTTTAATCTTTATTTTTTGTATCTTTTAATCTTAATTCTAATCCTGTATTTCTTTTTTTTATATCTGAATTACTTATCATATATTCTATTAAATTTTTGGATCCAATTACAATTAATAGTTTTTTTGCCCTTGTAATTCCTGTATATAATAGATTTCTAGTAAGCAACATATTAGATGTTGGCGGAATTACTAATATTACTACATCAAATTCACTTCCGTTGAGCCTTATGAATTGTAATAGAATAAGCATGTTCTAATTCTTCAAGCTCTGTAAAAGTATACCAGGCCACCTTTCCATCATCAAACTCAACTTCAATTTGTCTATCATTATTGTTTATTTTTTTAATAATCCCAAACTCGCCATTAAAAATTCCAGTTCCTGCTTCATTTTCCTTTTCCCAATAGATATCATAGTTGTTTTTTATTTGCATAACCTTATCTCCTTCACGGAAAATAACATCTCCATAAGATTTCTCTATATGGTTTACATCTTCTGGATTTAATGCACTTTGTAATTTTTTATTTAATTCTTTTGTACCAAGCATTCCTTTTTTAGTTGGAGTTAAAACTTGTATATTTTTAAAAAATTCATATTCTCCATAATTTTTAAGTCTATCTTTGCTTAAAGTTATTACTTGATAAAGCATTTTTTCTTGATTAGACTCATTTATATAGAAGAAGTCATTTAATTTTCCTTCTTCCTCTTTAGCCTTACCAATAAAACTAATTCCATTATTTACATCATGAGCATTAACAATAATTTTACTTTTCGCAGCTTGTCTAAAAATTTTATTCAAAGATACCATAGCAAACTTCTTTGAAGCAATTAAATCTTTTAAAATACATCCTGGACCTACTGAGGGAAGCTGATTTGCATCACCAACAAAAATTATTTTCGTCCCTAAAAAAACAGCTTTAACAATATAGTTCATAAGAAAAATATCTACCATAGACATCTCGTCAATTACTAAAATATCCACATCTATTGGTGATATATTTACATCAATATTGCCAAGCTTATCTTCCTCTGTTTTTCCTATTTCCAAAAGTCTATGAATTGTTTTAGCCTCTTCACCAGTAGTTTCACTCATTCTTTTTGCTGCTCTACCAGTTGGTGCACAAAGTACAACTTTTTTCTTGTGCTTTTTATATATCTCTAACATACATTTTATAATTGTTGTTTTACCAGTACCTGGTCCACCAGTAATAATACAGATATTATGTTCATTTATTTGATTTATTGCATCAAACTGTTTTTCTGAAAGTTCTATTCCTAAAAGTTTCTCTTGAATTCTAATTTCTGTTTCAAAATTTTTAATTTTATTTAAATTTTTGCCATGATCAAGTTTAAAAAGTCTTTCTGCTATATTAAATTCTCCCTTGTAAAATGGATAAAGATATACAACTTCTTCATTATTCTCATCTAACTCGATATATATTTCTTGTTTAACCTTTAAATTAATAATTTCATCTATTATATCCTGACTGGAAACCTCTAAAACTTCTTTTACAAAATCAATTAAATTTTCTTTTTTAACACAAGTATTTCCATTATAACTAGAAGCTAAAAGAGCATATTTTAAACCACTTTTAATTCTGTATTCACTTGTTTTAGGTACTCCAATTTGCAAAGCAATTCTGTCAAGTTTTCTGAAATCAACTCCATATACAATATCTACTAAAATATAAGGGTTTTCTTCAATTTTTTCAACAGCATCTTTACCAAGTATATCATAAACTTTTTTACTGTTACTAGCACTAATTCCAAATTTATCTAAAAATCCAACAATTTGCCATATTTCCCATTTTTCGTTAAATTCTTCTCCAATTTCATATGCCCTAGATTTTGTAATTCCTTTAACTTCAGCCAGTTTTAAAGGCTCAAATTTAAATATATTAATTACATCTTCACCAAATTTGTCTATTATTTTTCTAGCTGTAGCAGGTCCAATTCCTTTAATTGTGCCACTAGCTAAATATTTTTCAAATGAAGCCGTATTTAATGGAAGTATTTTTTCAAAAGTATCAATTTTAAATTGCTCTCCATATTCCTGATGTACTACCATTTTTCCTGCTAATTTTAGGCAATCTCCACATGTAATAAAAGGCAAATATCCGAACTATTGTAATAACTTTTTCTTCTTCAGTAGTAAAAACTGCAATAGTATATCCATTTGCCTCATTTTGGTATATTATTTCTTCAATTTGTCCTTTAACTTCCAAAATTCTTTGCTCCATTTTTAAAAAATCTATTAAAAATATTTATCCAAAAATTCCTTTTTTCTTAATAGGTGGTTGTTCATTCATTGTTTTTGCAAGTTCTAGTATAAGATCCCTTTGTTCACGTGTTAATTTTTTTGGGACTTGAACAGTTACTATGAACACAAAATCTCCCCTCCAACTTCCATTTACACTTTTAAATCCTTTGTTTTTTATTGTAAATTTTGTTCCTGTCTGAGTCCCTTCAGGAATTTTAAATTTTTCTTTTTTTCCATCAACCATAGGAATCTCTATTTCTGTTCCAAGAGTTGCCCCTGTATAAGTAATTGGTACTTCGCAAAAAACATGTTCACCTTTTCTAGAATAAATATTGTGTTTTTTAATTCTAATTACTATGTATAAATCGCCATTAGCTCCATTATTAATTCCAGGCTCCCCTTCCCCTTTTAATACTATTGTTTGGCCATCATCAATTCCTTCAGGGATTTTAACTTTTATTTTTACAGTCTTCCTAATACTTCCTTTTCCTTTACACTCTTGGCATACTTCTTTTATAACTTTTCCAACACCACCACATGTTGAACAAACTTTTTGAGTAGACATTTGTCCAAATGGTGTTGTAATAACTTGTTTTATTTTTCCTGTTCCATTACAATTTGAACAAACCACAGGTGATGTGCCAGCTTTTGCTCCTGTACCTTTACAATATTTACATGTTTCATTTCTATTTATACTTATTTCTTTTTCAATTCCCATGTATGCTTCTTCAAAAGTTATATCTAAATTAACCTTTAAACTTGAGCCTTTTCTTGGTGAATTAGGATTTGTTCTAGTTCTACTAGATCCCCCTCCAAAAAATGATGAAAAAATATCTCCTAAATCACCTAAATCTCCAAAATCAGAAAATCCACCAAATCCATCAAATCCACTTCCATAAGAGTAATATCCTCCTCCTTGACCACCTCCATACTGTGGTCCATCAAAGCCGAATTGATCATACATTTGTCTTTTTTGTTTATCGGATAAAATTTCATAAGCTTCATTTACTTCTTTAAAATTTTTTTCTGCCTCTGCTTTATTAGTAGGATTAGCATCTGGATGATATTTTTTTGCAAGTTTTCTATATGCTCTTTTTATTTCCTCTTCAGTTGCTGTTTTATCAACACCCAAAACCTCATAATAATCTCTTTTATTTGCCATTTACATATTCCTTTCTTTAAAAACAAACTTTTTAAGTATAATATTTATTTTTATTTTTCAATATGCCCACCAATATAATATATTATTTTTCTATACATTATATTGGCCGACATATTGTATTTTTAATACTTCTAATATTTTTTTGAAAAAGGGTATGCCTCTATTTTTAAGAGAACATCCCCATTTTTCAAAAATTAACAACTATTATTAGAAAGTAATTATAAATTATTTTTTATCATCTTCATCTTCCACTTTATAATCTGCATCAACAATATTGTCGGCAGTGTTTTCTGAAGTATCTGTTGCTTCTGCTGTTGTTGTTTCAGTATTTGTTTCAGCATTTGCTGTTGTAGATTTATATAATTTTTCAGAAATTTCATAAAATACTTTTGTTAGTTTATCAGTTGCATCTTTTATAGAATCTATATTATTTCCTTCTAATGCCTTTTTAGTATTTTCTATTTCTGCTTCAACTTTAGCTTTTTCTTCTCCACTTAGTTTGTCACCTAATTCTTCTAAAGTTTTTTCACTATTATATACTAAACTTTCAGCATTATTTTTAACTTCTATTTCTTCTTTTCTCTTTTTGTCTTCAGAAGCATGTGCTTCTGCATCTTTTATAGCTGCATTAATATCATCTTCTGTTAAATTTGTACTAGCTGTAATAGAAACTTTTTGCTCGTTTCCAGTAGCTTGATCTTTAGCAGAAACATGAACAATACCATTTGCGTCAATGTCAAATGTAACCTCAATTTGAGGTACTCCTCTAGGTGCTGGTGGAATTCCTGTTAATTGGAATCTACCAAGAGTCTTATTATAAGCGGCCATTTCTCTTTCACCTTGTAATACGTGTACTTCAACACTTGTTTGACCATCTCCTGCTGTAGAAAAAATTTGTGATTTTTTAGTTGGTATTGTAGTATTTCTTTCAATAAGTTTAGTAAATACTCCACCATAAGTTTCAATACCTAATGATAATGGAGTTACATCTAATAATACTAAGTCTTTAACATCACCTGAAAGAACTCCACCTTGAATTGCAGCTCCAACTGCTACACATTCATCAGGATTAATACCTTTATCAGGTTCTTTTCCAGTAATTCTTTTTACAACTTCTTGAACAGCTGGAACTCTAGTAGATCCTCCAACTAATAAAACTTTATTAATATCATTAGCTGTAAGTTTAGCATCTTTTAATGCTTGATTAACTGGTTCTGCAGTTTGTTCAACTAAATCACGAATTAATTCTTCAAATTTTGCTCTTGTTAAAGTAACATCCAAATGTTTTGGACCTGTACTGTCAGCTGTAATAAATGGTAAGTTAATATTTGTTTGTTGTACTCCTGAAAGCTCAATTTTAGCTTTTTCGGCAGCTTCTTTTAATCTTTGCATTGCCATTTTATCTGAAGATAAATCAATTCCACTAGTCTTTTTGAATTCTGAAACTAGATATTCAATAATTTTGTTATCAAAATCATCTCCACCTAAATGTGTATTTCCACTTGTAGATAAAACTTCAAATAAACCATCTCCTATTTCTAGAATTGATACATCAAAAGTTCCACCACCTAAGTCATAAATCATTATTTTTTGGTTTTGTGTTTCTTTGTCCATTCCATATGCTAAAGCTGCAGCTGTAGGTTCATTAATTATTCTTAAAACTTCCAAACCAGCAATCTTTCCAGCATCTTTTGTTGCTTGCCTTTGACTATCATTAAAATATGCTGGAACTGTAATAACAGCTTGAGTTACAGATGAACCTAAATAGTTTTCTGCATCTAATTTTAGCTTTTGAAGTATCATTGCTGAAATTTCTTGTGGAGAAAATTCATCTCCTTCAATTTTTACTTTGTCACTAGTTCCCATTTTTCTTTTTATTGAAATAACTGTGTTTTCTGGGTTTGTAACAGCTTGACGTTTAGCAATTTGCCCAACTAATCTTTCTCCATTTTTTGAGAAAGCTACTACAGATGGAGTTGTTCTATTTCCCTCTGCATTAGGTATAACAACTGGTTCTCCACCTTCCATAACAGAAACGCAAGAATTTGTTGTTCCTAAATCAATACCTATGATTTTTCCCATTATTAATTCCTCCTATTTTTCTTTAAACTTTAAAATTGTTTTCTTTTGTTTGATTTATAATAATTTTTAATTATTAACTAATTTGCTACTATTACCATCGAATGTCGAATAACTTTGCTACCTATCATATAACCTTTTCTAAATTCTTCAGTAATTTCTTTTTCACCTTTGTTTAAATCATCTATATGAGATACGGCCTCGTGAAGTTCTGGATCAAATTTTGTTCCAGGTTTTGCATCTATTTCTTTTAAGCCAAATCTAGAAAGAGCTTCTGATAGTTGTTTAAAAACCATTTTAACGCCTTCTTGATAATTTTTGTCTTCTGTTTTAGCTTCAGTAGCTTTTTCTAAATTATCCATAATTGGTAAAATTGTAGAAACTACATCTCCTGTAATTAATCCATACAATCCATCTCTTTCTTTTTGACTCCTCTTTTTAAAGTTTTCAAATTCTGCTAAAAGTCTTTTATATCTATCTGTTAGTTCATCAATTTGGCTTTGCTGTTGTATAACTTTGGATTCTTCCTGAGAGGTCTCAGTTTTATTCTGTACGCTTTCAACCTCCTCCTGAATATTTTTATTTTCTTGATCTATTTTCTTATTCTCTTCATTTTCTTCTTCCAAAACTATATCCTCCTATATTTATTAATTTATTATTTTTTAATGCAAAAATATATCTAGAACTTTCCTTTTTTATAACCATCATTAATCTTTTTACTAATATATTTCATTACAGAAATTACTTTTGAATAGTCCATCCTTGTAGGACCAATAATTCCAATCGTTCCAATATCTTTTCCATCTAATAAATGATTAAAAGTTACTATACTAAAGTTTTTAAGCTCTTCTTTTTCAGACTCTGAACCGATAAAAACATTTATATCTTGCGCAATACCTGAATTCATAACATCTGCAATGATATCCTTTGCAGTTAAAGCATTTAAAAAATCTTTTGTAATATCATTCCTTTTAAATTCAGGCATATCAACAACTTTATTTGCACCTTCTATATAAGTTTTTGAAGTATCTAAAAGTTTATTTAATTCATCAATAACCTTTTCAATTATTTCAATTCCTGTTTTTATTTCTGATAAAATATAATCTTCAATTGGTCCATATATCTTTTCAATAGGTTTCCCAACTAATTTATTTTTAAAAATATATGTTAAATCATTTACCTGTTCACTAGTTAAATCTTCATCAAATTTAATAACAGATTCTCTTATTATACCTGAATCTGTAAGAATAACGACCATTAAAATCCTTGTTCCGAGAAGCATAAATTTTATATCTATTATTGTATGATTACTCATATTTGGTTCCAACACAACAGTAGTATAGTGAGTTATTTCAGAAAGAGTTGTTGTAGCAATTTTTGTAAGTTCTTCTAGGTTATTAACCTTCGTTTCTAGCATATTTTTAATCATTTCCATTTCTTTTCTACTAATTGCATCTTCTCTAATAAGTTCATCAACATAGTATCTATATCCCTTTTCAGATGGAATTCTTCCCGCAGAAGTATGTGGCTGTTCCAAAAAACCAATTCTTTCAAGTTCAGCCATTTCATTTCTTATAGTTGCGCTACTACAATCGATTTCAGAATTTTTTACTAAACTTCCAGAACTAACTGGTTCAGATGTATCAATATACTCTTCTACAATTGCTTGTAAAATTTTTCTTTTACGCTTATCTAAATTCTCAGGCACTTTGTTCACTCCTTTTAATTTAGCAATCTTTTCGTTTGACTGCTAATATATTATTACTTTTTTTAGCAATTGTCAATACCTTTTGCTAAAAAATTTAAAAATTTTAATTTTAGTTTTTTTTATTTTTATTAGTTTATAATTTTTTTATAAAATATATAAAAAAGCCTTGAACTTATTTCTAAATTCAAAGCAATTTTAAATTTAAATTTTCTCGACAATGTTGAGAATTTCTAATCTTTTTTCCTTTATTCATAATGTTTTTCATTTCTTCTAAATATTCAGCCATACAATTTCTAAATTCAAATTGTATTGTATTATCCACCTTATTATGACATAGTTGCAACAATTCAAGTTTATTAAAATCATTATAAAAACTAAATTTTAATCTATCTTCTTTTATAAGACCATTTATTAATTTGTATATTTCTTTCTTATCAAAAACTATCTGATAAATTAATGTTATTGGGTATAGATATTCATAAACAAGCAATTTACAATATAGAAGTTGGTAAAAGAACTATTGTTGATTATGAATTATGTGCTTTTGCTAAATGTTTTGGAATATCTGTAAATGACCTAACAGATGAATTTTTTAATAAATTATAGTAAAAATTGATATTAATTTCAATTCATTTTTAAATTGTGCAACAGCCGTTGCACAATTTAATGTTTTTGTGCCAAATTAAAAATTCCAGACGCGTCTGGAATTTTTAATTTAGTTATTATTTTCATTATTTGATTCTTCTTCATTTTCTTTTATAACTTGCTCAACTTGTGCAATTAATTCTTCTTGTTTTGGAATATAGTATGTATATTTTGATGCAAATAAATTATTATTTAATCCTCCCATACTATATTCTGCAACAACATTATCTTTTTCTGCACAAAGTATAATTCCAATAGGTTTATTATCTCCTTCATCATTTACTTCTTCTTCATAATAATTCAAATACATATTCATTTGACCAAAATTTTCTGGTTTCAAATTTCCCATTTTTAAATCTATCAAAACATATGCTTTCAAAATTTTATTATAAAAAACCATGTCTACATAATAATGAACATTTCCTATTGTAACTCTTTGCTGTGAACCAACGAACATAAATCCTTTACCTAACTCTAACAAGAAATTTTCAATATGTTTAATTAATTTATATTCTAAATCTTTTTCTAATAAAGGTTTTTTTTCTGGCACTCCTAAAAATTCAAAAACAAATGGATCTTTTATCATATCTTCTGGTGAATTTAAGATTTGTCCTTCTTTTGCTAATTGTAAAACCTTTTCTTTATTTGCTTTTCCATCTGATAATAGTAATCTTTCAAATAATGATGTTTCTATTTGTCTTTGAAGCTCTCTAACTGACCATTTACTATTAATAGTTTCCTTTTCATAAAAATTTCTCTTATTTTCATCTTTAATAGCTATTAATTCACAATAATGCGACCACCCCAAAATTCCAGACGCGTCTGGAATTTTGGAATAAGTCAGATAAAATCTTCTCATATTAAATAAATTACTCTTTGAAAAGCCTTTGCCAATTTCTCTTGTTAATTTTTTTGAAACATTTAATAATATTGATTTTCCATACTCTGCTTTTATTTTTCCTGATTGTTCTTTTTCAATTATAGTTTTTCCTATATTCCAATATGTATCAATTAATGTTCCATTTACTTCTAAAGATATTTTATTTCTAGCTTCTAAAACTAACTTTTTTATTTCTTCTGCTAATTCATTAGAAATAGCCTCTCTATCTATTAATTCATTTTCCATAATTTGACTTCTTTCCAATTTGGCAGATGTTGTCTGCCAAATTACACTTTTCTTTTATTAGCTCATACTATATCACAAAATTCATAATTTTTCCATTAAAATCACAAAGTTTTAGACATATATTAATTCATCTAATATAATCTCCTCTGCTTGTTGCTTAATTGCATTCATAGTTCCAACCCAATAAAACATATGAGTATTTTTCATATCTTCTGCTAAATTACTTTTTGCTTTCAAATCATCGATAATTAGATTAAGTCTTTTAGTTGCTGTTTCTTGTATTTCTTCTAAATGGTCTATTAATGTATTTTCCATAAACATTATTGTATATTCTGCTTTTTTATGTTCTTTTAAATAGTTTAATCTCATTCTACCATATTTATTCAAATGTATTTTCTTTTGTTTTGGTAACACTAAATTTGGTATATAATATTCTACTTGCCTTACATATTCTATTCCTGTTTTTTAATCAATAAATCTTTCTTTTAATTCTTTGTTCTCCATATTTTTTAAATCTCCTCTCATTTTTAAATTTTAATTTGTTATTATAAAATCAAAAAAAGATGAAATTGTTATTATTTTTTACAATTCATCTTTTAAATATTTGAAAATTTATGATTTTTACTAAATTGATTGTAAGAGGAAACCTTTGTTATTACTAGATTTTAGATTTTCGTCATAAGAGAATATGGTTGTAACGACTAAAGCTATAAGAGTTATTCCGGTTATTTGTTTTTGTTTTATTTTTTTTATTTATCTTCACTTTTTTTGTTCCTCCTTTTTTATTTTTCTTCAGTTAATTATTTTAAAAGTAATTTTATTTTTTTATTTCAAATTAGCTTGCTTATTTATGCACACCTACTATTTTAAGGTTTATACC
>JAFXMI010000042.1 GCA_017530505.1 Clostridia bacterium
CGTCTAAAGTTAAATGTTTATTTTCACTCATAAGATACCTCCAAAACAGTCCAAACACAGTATCTTAAGTGTATTTTATCATGTTTTTGTATAAAACTAAAGTCAATCTAGCAAAAAACTGGAATTTAAAAATAAAATTAACAAAATAAAAAAAAATAATAAAAACTAATTGACAAACGCAAACAACCGTTTTATAATAATAACAAAATATAATATTAAGAAACGGAGCTGATACTATTGAAAGAAATAGATAAAAACAATAAATCATTTGAAGCTATTAAGCATGTTGATGAAGATGGAGTTGAATTTTGGTATGCTAGAGAGCTACAAGCAGTATTAGATTATAAGGAATGGAGAAAATTTGAAGGTGTAATAAAAAAAGCAGAAATATCTTGCAAAAATAGTGGGATTGATAGTTTTGAACATTTTGTCGGCATCGACAAAATGGTTCAAATAGGCTCTGGTGCTGAAAGAAAACAACAAGATTATAAATTATCAAGATATGCTTGTTATTTAATAGCACAAAACGGAGATAGTCGAAAAAAAGTTATTGCTCTTGCTCAAACTTATTTTGCAGTTCAAACAAGAAAGCAAGAAATTACAGAAAAAGAATACAGTATGCTTACAGAAGATGAAAAGAGATTTTATCAAAGAAATTTAACACGTAAAGGAAATTATTCACTTAATCAAACGGCAAAAAAAGCTGGAGTTAAAAATTTTGATGGATTTCATAATTCAGGTTATAAAGGGTTATATAATGGCGAAACAGCTGATGATATTGCAAAAAGAAAAGGATTACGTTATAGAGAAGATATTTTAGATAATATGGGAAGTGATGAGCTTATTGCTAATTTATTTAGGATTTCTCAAACAGAACAAAAATTACGAAAAGATAATATTCAAGGTGAAAAAGAAGCAAATAAGACTCATTATAAAATTGGTAAAAATATTAGAGAGGTAATTGCTAAAAATGGTGGAACTATGCCAGAAGATTTGCCTACTCCTAAAAAGAGTTTAAAACAATTAGAAAAAGAAAAGAAAAATCAATTGAAAAATCTCAACTAATAAAAATTGAAAGAAGATACTACATATTGAGTATCTTCTTTATTTGACATTTATTCATCTTAAAATTCATATGATTTCACTATGCATTTATTGCTATCAATGTTGAATTTTACAGTTAATTCAGAATCAGGTCCTTCTGAAGAAGCAGTTACATTAGCTGTGTATCCATTTTCTACTTTTTTTATAGAATTAACTTTATATGCAACTCCAGTAGCTCCAACATTAGCATAGCATAAATATCCATCTTCGTTTTCATATAGATCTGACCATTGTTTTTGATAGCATTCTTCTGTCATATATTTGAGCATAGCTTCTTTAAAATCAGAAAATTTAATAGATGTTTTCATAAAGCGAGTTTTTTTAGCACTTTTTTCTGAATTAGAGTTTGAATAATCTTTATATAATCCTAATGTTTCTAATATAGTACCAGGACCATTAGTTTTTGCTGATTCAAGATTTAAGCACATTTGTAAAACATCTTTAATTTCTTTTTCTGAAAATTTAACTGTTGTATTTTCAGTAGAATTATTATTGTTAATTGTATTGCTACTCTCACTTGAATTATTAGAGTTAATTGTTTCTGATATATTATTTATCTTTCCTTGTAAATCACTTACAGTTCCATTTAAACTATTTACTTGTGATTGAAGCTCAGTAGATTTCTGAATTTCTGTTGTTTTATCATTATTAAGTTTATAAATGAATATTCCCATAACTATTATTGCAATTATAGCTAATATTAGGAAAAACGTTGATAAACTTATATTTGTAACATTTTTTTCTTCCATATTCTCACCTCGCTTTCTTTTGTAAAATAAATTATACAATTATATTTTACCAATTATGCTATTTTTTTACAAGCATATTTAAAAATTTTCTATAAAATTATTGCAAGATGATTTTACTATAATTGCAGCAACAAATAAAGCAATAGAGATAGCTGATAAGATTTCGGATGATGCTTTATTTTTTTAACCATTTTTCTATGTGTAGATGGTTTTATTCCTAATAGTGGAGATATAAAACAAGGATTAAAAACATTAGATGATTTATATAAAAACATATTGAGAGATCATCAAATTCCATTTAATGAAAAGATTATTGATAATTTAGAGATAGTTGATGCAATACGAAGACAGAATTTTTTAACTCATAAAAAATTTGATGAATTTTTTCCAAATTTATTAGAAGGTTATTCTTGTGTAGGTATAGAAAAGAACTCGGAAAATTATCTAAAATTAAAAAATTTATTAAAAGAAGCTCATATAGAAGAAAATGATATATATTCTGATGCTTTGCTGGAAAACTATATACGCATTAATGTTGTGAATAGAGCTAAACTCTCAGAAATATTAGTTTCTAATCAACAAGAAAAAATAAATTCATTATTAAATAAGATGTACGATTTATATGATAAATCACCAGAAAAAGTGGAAATAGCTAATAAAAAGTTTTGTTGTATTATACAAGAATATCCTAATCTTCAAAAGGTAAAAAATTGGTGGGATAACAATATGATTAATTGTGGTATCAATATTACTCCTATAGGAAAGGTATTAGCTCATACAAATGCAAAATGTTTAGACAGCAATATTCCAGATTTAAATTAACAAATTAATAAAATAAAAGATCATAAAAAAAGCCATTCGCAATGAATGGCTTTTACTGACGCTTTGCGTTCAGCACGGGCTATGTCCTAATCTAGTAAACTATTTCAGACACATTAATCTATGTATATATTAAAATTTATAAAAAGTATATACTTTATACCAAAAATTTATTGCTCAACATTAAATTCATCTGCAGATACTTTAAAAATTTTAGCAAATGCAAATAGTTCAAAATCTTGAACCAATCGATTGTTATTTTCTATTTTTGAAATTTCTTTAGAGGTTAAATCTATTCCCTCTAATTGCAATTTTTCTGCTAAATCTTGTTGTGACATTTTTGCATTTTTTCTTAATACTTTTAATTTATTTCCAGATATATTTTTAAAATTATTATATTTAGTTATTTTCATTATTTTACCTCTTTCGCTTTATTAACGATTTTATTGTAATATGTTTATAAAAAATATTATCCCTAATAAAGCGAAAAACTTGTAAGAAATTGTTGATTTTTAAATTATAATATGATAGTATTTATATAATAGAATTTTTACAAAAGAATGGAGGTGAAAGATATGGAAGAAAAGAAACCAATAAATATAAGGTTAAGTACAGTGATTTTAATATTTATTATAATAGCTTTATTAGGAGGAGTATTGTATTTTGCAATTAAAACTTATGAAACAGAAAAAATGAAGGAACAGAGCTTGATTGAAACTCAAACATTACAAAGCAAAATTAATGAATTAGAAAATAAAATTGCAGAAACCAAAAATATAGAAGCAGTTAATGCAACAGACGTAAATAATATTAAAAATTCAAATACTACTGATACGAGTACAAATAATAAATCAAATATAGATATTAGTAAAAACTCTAATGAAGAAGATAAGATAGATGTTGAATGGAGTGGCACAGAAGCAAATTATAAAAAATACAATAGTAATGGATATCACTGCAAAATAGAAGGCTTTTCAGAGACTTATGGAGACAATATAGATATTGTAGTACAAATATATAAAGAAATACCTCTACCATCAATAACTCAACAACAATACAAAAAATTAGATAATGGCGAAACTATAAAGATAGATGGTATGGAAATGAAAAAAAGTAAATCATACAAAGGACAACATGATTTATTGATATATTATCCAACACAGACCGAAGATCATGGACCATTTTATTATGTAGATAAAAATAGTGATGGCACTGGTAAACTAGAATATGCAGATATAATTGAATGTAAACCAACCGATAAATGGATGCATTTTATTGTGAGCGAAAAATTAACATATAAAGATGGAAAAGAAAAAACTACTTTAAAAGAAAAAATGCATTCTGATGATGAATATGGAGATGGAAAAGAAAGCGGATTATTGGTATATCATGGCTATGATAGAGTATTAACTGTAGATAATTGGAAGTTGAATTTTAAAAATGGAAAATGTATTGAAATAGAAGTGCCAGATGGTGAACATGTTATGCAGTATGAAGATTAGATATTCATAATTATATACTATAATTTTCTTATTGGAAAGATTATAAAATAAACTTTTAAAGAGCATCAAAGATGCTCTTTTGCTCTATAATCAATTATATATTTTTCATTTAATATCAAGAATAAATTAATAGATTATTCACCATATAAATAGATGAAGCAAGGTATTTTTATAATATATAATTGTAAATAGCAGAGTAATGCACTCTGCTACTTTGTTTTAAAAATAAATTAATTCTTTAAATATTATTTCTTCTGCAGAATGCTTATAATTATTCATGAGTCCAGTCCATTTTAATGGGTCAGTATCTTTTAAATTTTCATCAATAGGATTTTTTTCTAACATTTGCTTCATAAGTATTTCAAGCCTTTCTCTAGCTTGAATATCAGTATCTACAATATGTTTTCTTAAAGTATCCTCTAAAAGCATTATGGTATATTCTGCTTTTTTATAATTTTTCAAATATTCTAATCTTAAATGTCCATACTTTCCAATTTGATAATCTTTTTTATATTCATCTTTTTCTAAATATAAATCAGGAATATAATAATCTCCTTCTTTGTGATAAGTTATATCTATCATAATTAAAACCTCCAAAATTTGATTTTAACTACAAATTAGACTTAATAATTTATATTCTATAATCGACCATCTAACATAACAAAAATTAAAGAAGAAGTCTATAAGAACATTTTGTCCTTATTTGACTTCTCCCAAATGGTTGATTTTTTATTGCCTCGAAGAGTCCCCCTGGAGTTATGATGGCACGTCATAACTCCAGGGGGTTAGGATTTATGACAAGGTCAAAGTCCTGTTCTTCTAAGCAACTTCAATGAGCTTTATTTAGCCAAAAACAAATGCTTTGCTCCTATAGATAGAAATATAAAAACTTTTAAAATTTAATAAAATTAATTGACTTTTACGAACAATTGTTTTATAATAATATCTGAAAAATAAAAATATTAAGAAATGGAGATAATATCATTGAAAGAGATAGATAAAAATAATAAATCATTTGAAGATATAAAGCATATTGACAAAAATGGAATTGAATTTTGGTATGCTAGAGAACTTATGCCTATTTTACAGTATTCTAATTGGCAAAATTTTGAAAGAATAATTGATAAAGCTAAAATATCTTGTGAAAATAGTGGTATTAGTGTGTTTGAACATTTTATTGATGTCAATAAGTTGTCAAAACGTGCTAATAATGCAAAAGTTGAAATCAAAGATTATGAATTAACTCGTTATGCTTGTTATTTAATAGCACAAAACGGAGATAGTAGAAAAAAAGTAATAGCTCTTGCTCAAACGTATTTTGCAGTTCAAACTAGAAAGCAAGAAATAACTGAAAAAGAATACAGTTTGCTAACAGAAGATGAAAAGAGATTTTATCAAAGAGATTTAACTAGAAAAGGCAATTATTCACTTAATCAAACTGCAAAAAAATCTGGAGTAAAGAATTTTGACAAATTTCATAATGCAGGTTATAAAGGACTATATAACGGAGAAACTGCTGATGACATTGCTAAAAGAAAAGGATTAAGATATAGAGAAGATATTTTAGATAATATGGGAAGTACAGAATTAATTGCTAATTTGTTTAGAATATCACAAACAGAAGAAAAACTAAAGAAAGATAATGTTCAAACGGAAAAAGAAGCTTGTAGTACACATAATAAAATAGGAAAAATTGTTAGAAAAGCAATCAAAGAAGCTGGTGGAACTATGCCAGAGGATTTACCAACACCTAAAAAGAGTTTAAAACAATTAGAAAAAGAAAATAATAAAAGTTTAAAAAAGAGATAATGTAAATTGATATACAAGATGTAATAATAGAAACAAAGATAATTTATTATATAGCAAAATCGCTTGAGTATATTGTAATTATTTATGATATATGATATATTTTTTATGTGTGAAAACATATAATTGCAAATTAGTAAAGAGAATTTTTATGGAAATTTTAAATCAATATCATGAACATGAGATTAAAGTCCTAGATGTAAATGTTGATGACTTAACAAAAAAATTAGAAGAAATAGGTGCTAAAAAAGTATATGATGATGTTAGAACAATTATTGCACTTGATACTGAAAATAAGTATTTTTTGAATGAAAAAGACAAATTAATTAGAGTTACTGATGAAGGAAGTATAAAAGTAACAATGCATGTTAATCAAAGTAATCCTGAAATAAAAGCAGGAATAAAATTTAAAACAAGTAGATTAAAAGAAACTATGGATTTCTTTCATGAAATGGGCTTAAATCCTATAAGCAAAGTGAAAGCACCAAGAATTTCATATGAATTAGGTAAGATTGATTTCGATATTGATAAATTTCCCGCAATTCCACATTTTTTAGAAATAGATATAGAATATATAAATGAAGAAGGATATACAGTAGAATCATTATTAAAAAAACTTGGATTAGAAAATAATAAAGTTGTAGTTATGGGAACTGAAGATATACATAAACTATATAACGTGGATTATTTTGAAGTATATAAATCTGATAAATAATATATATATTTTTATGTTTAGCAATTTATTAAAAATTGTATTTTATTTTTGTTATAAGATAAATAAAATTGATTGATTTTTATATTAGTTGTCAATGAGAGCCGATGGCGAGTTGTAAATAACTACGACGTTGGCACCAATCTGGAGTCATATGAACTCCAATATGTTATATAGGTGGTTTCATATTATACATACCTATATAGAAGTATAAGAAGGAAATTAGTAGTGATATTAAGTTCTTTTTTTAGAATTATTGTAATTTTTATTAATAGTAATGTGTAGCATTTTAGCAAATATCGTTGTTGCAATTCAATTTTTTCTATTAAATGCATTGACAGGAGCGATTCAAGAAACATCGCAACTTATTTCTGCAATAATTTCTTTGTATCGTGGAAAAAAAGAAAAAAATAAGGAGTAAACTATGTTTAATATTGACCATATTTCTATAAGTGTGGAACACTTACAAGAAACATTAAAATTTTATAATAATTTTGGATTTGAAATATACAAAGAGTATCATGACGATTCAGTCGATATTATAATGTTAAAATTAGATAACATATTTTTAGAAATTTTCCATTATAATAACTGTAATTCTCTACCAGAACATGCACAGAAATTAGAAAAAGATTTAAAAACAATTGGAACTAAACATTTTGGATTAAATGTAAAAAATATAAATGAAGCAAAAAAATGGGTAGAAGATAAAAATTTAAACAATGATGAACTAGAAATACACCAAGGTAGATTAGGAAGACCATATTTCTTTATAAAAGATCCAAATGGAATTTTAGTTGAAATTATTGAGGAGAAGTAAAATATGGAAAATAATATAAATTTTGAAAGAATAACAAGAGATAATCTAAATTTAGCATCTAAAATTCAAAATGAGATATTTCCAAATGAAGATGGAACACAAAATTTTATTGATTGCATTGAACAAAATCCATATAGAAAAGAACTAGATTTTTGTATAGTTTTTGATGGTAAATTACCGATTCGGAGTTACAGGAATTTATGCTTATAATGAGTATCCAGAAGATGCTTGGCTAGGTTGGTATGGAATATTACCTAAATATAGAAATAAAGGTTATGGTAGTATTGTATTTGATAAAACAGTTGAATTAGCAAAAACAAAAGGATATAAGACATTTAGATTATATTCTGATGAAACATTTGTAGAAGCTCATAAATTATATATTAAAAAGGGAATGATACAAGAAGTTTATGATAATATAAACGATAAAGACCATTATGAACCAGAGGGATTAATTACTTATGTTTTTTCTATGAGTTTGACAGATAAACCAATAAATAAATGGAATAACAAGTTATTAGGATTGAGAGAACAAGGAATTAAAGAAAATATTAAAGGTGGTAGAGAAAAGTGCAAATAACTGTAGAAATGGCATGTTCTATTTTGTAATTCTTTATAAATGTTTAAAGATATATGTAAAGAAAAAAATATAAATAAAGTTTTTGTATCAGGTGGAGCTCATATTAATACATTGTTTATGAAAAACAATTTAGTAAATGATATTATTATAAATTTTAACCTTTATGTTTTAAACAATGGAATTAATTTATTTGAGGGAGAAACTTTTGAACAAGAATTAGATTTAGATAAGGTAATACAAGAAAAAGAAGGAATAGTACAGATTTGGTATAAAGTAAAGAGATAATAAACTTTATTGGATATTTATTATTTCAATTTTTAAAAATAAGATAGCATAAAAAGCTATCTTTTATTATTTTTCATTTATATTTTTTATATTGTGACGCTTTCATTCCAGACCATTGTTGGTAAAATTCGTTTGTAAGTATTCAATATTCATAATTTTTTGTTATACAACTTTCTTCCCAACAAGGATTTTGCTCTTTGAAAAATTAACTGATTGTAAATTTCATAATTTTATGATATAAAATAAAGAAAGTATAGAATTAATATAGAAAGAGGTATAAAATGAAAAGTGAATTTGTTTTAAACAAAAATCTTATTTATGCAATACCAACAGAAAAATGTAATAAAGAGAGTTTAATAGAATTATTAAATGATCATAAAGAAATAAAATTTGTTTCATTTGTTGGAATTGATTTATGGGGAAACGATACAGATGAAAAAATACCAGTAGATTATTTTATAGATAATATTGATGATATGTTAGAATTTGGAATTCAAACAGACGGTTCATCAGTTAATTTAGCAAAAATAGCAATACTATCTGATGCTAGAGTAGATTTAATTCCAGACAAAGATTCTACTTGGTATGTTGATTATAATTATGAAAACATAGATACCGAAACAAATTTACCAACAGGAACATTGAGAATTTGGTCTTTTTTATTGCATAATGGTGAATATGTTGATTCAAGGTTTGTATTAAAAAGCTCTGTTGAAAAAGTAAAAAAATATCTACTAAAAAAAATAGATAATAAAGATTTATTAAATTTATACAATATAGATTCTATAAATGATGTAGAAAATATAGAAGTTATGTTAGGAACAGAATTAGAATTTTGGGTAAGGACTCCGTATGATAAAATTGATGTAGAAGAATTAGTATTATCACAGAAATTGAAAGAGCAATATTGGAAAAGAACTAAAGGTATTGTTAGAACTGCATTAGAGCAAACTTTACAAATACTTGATTTATATGGACTTAAACCAGAAATGGGACATAAAGAGGTTGGAGGTGTAAAAACGTATATTTCTGGTGGAGAAAAAACCGATAATCATATAGTTGAGCAATTAGAAATTGATTGGAAATATAATAAGATACTTAGAACAGCAGATTCAGAATTATTAGCAAGAATAATAATAAAAGAAGTATTTAGATTACATGGATTAGAAGTTAGTTTTAATGCTAAACCTATTATTGGAGTTGCTGGTAGCGGAGAACATTGTCATTTTAGTTTTATGTTAAAATTAAAAAATGGTAAATCTATTAATTTATTAGCATCAACCGAAGAAAAAACTTACTTAAGTAAAATAGGTTGGGGAATGCTTATGGGAATATTAAAAAATTATGATTTAATAAATCCATTTGTAGCAAATACTAATGATGCTTTTAATAGATTAAAACCTGGATATGAGGCACCAACTCATGTAGTTGCTTCAATAGGTAATGATTTTAATGGAGAAACTAGAAATAGAACGGTTCTTGTAGGATTAGTAAAAGATAAGTCAAATCCTCTATCTACACGTCTTGAAGTAAGATCACCAAATCCAAAAACAAATTTATTTTTAGCAACATCTGTAATACTTGCAGGTATGCTTGATGGAATTGAATATTGCTTACAGAAAGATTTAACAAATAATCAGTTAGAACAAGAAGTTTGCAAAAATTATGAAAGTAATGCAAAATATTTGAGTAAAGAGAAAATTTATAGAGAAGAACATGATATTTTTGATGTTTATACAAACGAGGAAAGAGATAAATATTTTGGTAAACCACCAAAAACTGTATACGAAAATATTGACAATTTAAAAGATACTAAAATCCTAGAAAAAATAATAGATAAAAAAATAATAGAAGCACATATTGATTTATCAATAAAAAATTGGATTTTAGATTTAAAACAAAGAATTATACCAGAAAACAGAAAAACCATTCTTTCTTATACAAAGTTAAAACATTTTAACAGATATGATAGATGTTTATGGAAAAAGATTTATGAGTTAAAACAACAGTTAGCAAAAGATGAAGATAAAAAGAAAAGTATTATTTCTAAAATAATAATATATGCTGAGCAAAAGGATTATAAACAGGTATCTGATTTACAATTAGAAATGGATAAAAAAATGGAGATACTAAATGAATTATATATTCAATATAAGAATAATAATATATAAAATATTTAAGTTTATAAATTAAATTATATTTAAAATAAACATTTTATTTTGAGATATTATAAAGTAGGCTTTGAATTAAAATATTTGCAGAAGTAATTATAATTTTAAAATAAGCTATTTAAAATTACAAAATGTTAAATAAAATTAGGAGAATTAATGTATAATATATTAATATTGTCAAATCCAAATGATATATATGCAAAAGAAGATGAAATGCTTTTGAAAAGCTTTAAAAAAGATGGAAATAATGTATTAATTCAATGGATTGATTATGATGAAAAATTGGATGATGAGTTTGATGTTATTTTAAGAAGAAATACTTGGGTTCAAGAAAAGGAAAAAACTTTACTTTTTGATAAATATAATGAAATTTTAAAAGAAAGACTAAAAAATAAACCAGTTTTAAAGGTTAATTTTTATCAAGTAGATAGTAATGGCAAGAATTATTTAATAGATTATTATAAAAAAGGTCTTCATGTAATACCATCAGCAGATAATTTAGATGATGCAAGTAGTTTTGAGGATTATAACGAGTTTGTTTTAAAACCATTAAATTCTTTTGGAAGTGGTATTGATCAAAAAATTGTTAAGAAGGAAGAACTAGAAAAAGAGTTTAAAAAAGGGTTGTTAATTCAACCAAAGCTTAATTTTAAAAGTGAAATTCAATGTTATTTTGTAGCTGATGAATTAATGTATTCTTTTGAGTTTATTCCTTCAAAGTATCCAAATTATCCAACTCCGAAAGTAATTGAGCTTACTCAAGATGAAAAGAAATGTGTTGATAAATTTGTTAAAGAAGTTAAAATTGATGCGGGCTTTTTAAGACTAGATTTTTTAAGGCTAGAAAAAGATGAGTTAGTTTTACTTGAAGTTGAAGCAACATCACCTTTTATGGCTTTATCAATGTTGGAAGAAAAATTAAGGAATAGAGTAATTGAAAAGTATAAGCAAAATATTTATGATTATATAAGCTTAAAAAAGATATAAGATGTAATAAAAATTAGTGTATTATCTAATGTTTTTTAAAAAATATTACAATCTAAAATTAAGTATTATACATTAATTTTGATTAACTTTATTATACGAGGAGGAAAGTTTATGGGAACAAGAGTTGCTGTTATCGGTATTATAGTTGAAAATAAGGAAAGTGTACCTGAGCTAAATAGTATTCTTTCAGAATATGGTGATGTAATTATTGGTAGGCTCGGTGTTCCATATCATAGAAAAGGTGTTAGTATTATTTCAATTGCTATTGATGCAGAAGAAGATACAATTAATACTTTAAGTGGAAAAATAGGAAGGTTAGATGGAGTTTATGCTAAAACAGCATACGGTAATTTGTAAAGAATTAATAGATAAATTAAGTAAATACAATATCATTTCTTATGATGAGTATTTGTGCTTAATTAATAATAGAGATCTATGCTCAGAATATCTTTTTAAAAAAGCGAGAAATGTAAGAAATAAAATATATGGAAATAAAATTTATATTAGAGGATTAATTGAATTTACTAATTATTGTAAAAATGATTGCTTATATTGTGGAATAAGAAGATCAAATAAAAATGTTGATAGGTATAGATTAAGTAAACAAGAAATTTTAGATTGTTGTAATTTAGGATATGGACTTGGATTTAGAACTTTTGTAATGCAAGGTGGAGAAGATTTGTATTATACTGACGAAATACTTTGTGATATTGTTAAAGAAATAAAAGAGAAATATCCAGATTGCGCAATAACATTATCAGTTGGTGAACGAAGTTATGAAAGTTATAAAAAACTAAAAGAAGCTGGAGCTGATAGATATTTATTACGTCATGAAACTGCAAACAAAAATCATTATGAAAAGCTTCATCCTAAAGAAATGAGTTTTAATAATAGAATGAGGTGTTTAAATAATTTAAAAGATTTAGGATATCAAGTTGGAGCTGGATTTATGGTTGGATCACCTTATCAAACAGAAGAAGATTTAGCAAATGAGCTTATTTTTTTAAATCAGTTTAAACCACATATGATTGGAATTGGACCATTTATATCTCATAAAGATACACCTTTTAAAAATGAAAAATCAGGTACACTAGAACTAACTTTATTTATGATAGGTCTAGTAAGGCTTACACTACCAAATAGTTTGCTTCCTGCAACAACAGCTCTTGGAACAATAGATTCGATTGGAAGAGAAAAAGGAATAAACAGTGGAGCTAATGTTATAATGCCAAATCTTTCACCATTTGATGTTAGAAAAAAATATATGTTATATGATAATAAAATCTGTACAGGAGAAGAATCTGCATACTGTGTTGAATGCATAAAGAAAAGAATAAAAACTACTGGCTGTGAAATTGTAACAGACAGAGGAGATTATAAAGAGTTTTGAAAATAATTGGGTAACTTCGTTGTTGCTATCGCTTAAAACATGGTTACATACAGCCTTTATTTGCCTTTGCTCTTTAAGATTAGAATGACTAAAAATTACCACAATTATTTTTCAAACTAGTAAAAAGAAGAAATGGAAGTGATTAATTATGTATAGCCCAAAATCTATGAAAGCAGAAGAATTTATAAACGATAAAGAAATTAAAGAAACTCTAAAATATGCTGATGAAAATAAAGATAATATTAAATTAGTAAATGATATTATAAAAAAAGCTAAACTTAGAAAGGGATTAAATCATAGAGAAGCTAGTGTCCTTTTAGCTTGTGGAAATAAAGAAAAAATTAATGAAATATATGAATTAGCAGAGCAAATAAAAAAAGATTTTTATGGTAATCGAATTGTCATGTTTGCACCACTTTATCTTTCAAATTATTGTGTGAATGGGTGTTTATATTGTCCGTATCATTTTAAAAATATAAAAATACCACGCAAAAAATTAACTCAAGAAGAAATAAAGAAAGAAGTTATTGCTTTGCAAGATATGGGACATAAACGTTTAGCAGTTGAAGCAGGAGAAGATCCTATAAATAATCCAATTGAGTATATATTAGAATCAATAAAAACTATTTACTCAATCAAACATAAAAATGGAGCAATTCGTAGGGTTAATGTAAACATTGCAGCAACAACTGTAGAAAACTATAAAAAATTAAAAGAAGTTGGAATTGGCACATATATTTTATTCCAAGAAACTTATGATAAAGTTTCTTATGAAAGACTACATCCAACTGGTCCAAAACATGATTATATATATCATACAGAAGCCATGGATAGAGCAATGGAAGGTGGGATTGACGATGTCGGTATAGGAGTTCTTTTTGGACTTGATAAATATCGTTATGAATTTACAGGCCTTTTAATGCATGCAGAACATTTGGAAGCAGTTCATGGAGTTGGGCCACATACAATTAGTGTCCCTCGTGTTAAAAAAGCAAATGATATTGATCCTACCGAATTTGATAATTCACTTAGCGATGAAATGTTTTGTAAGATAGTTGCTTTAATTAGAATCGCAGTACCTTATACAGGAATGATAATTTCAACTCGTGAAAATCAAGAAATTCGTGAAAAAATAATTAAATTAGGTATAAGTCAAATAAGCGGTGGATCAAGAACCTCTGTTGGAGGATATACTTTAAAAGAGCGTCCACACGATACAGAACAATTTGATGTTTCAGATAATAGGACATTAGATGAAGTTGTAAATTGGCTTATGAAATCGGGATATATTCCTTCTTTTTGCACAGCTTGTTATAGAGAAGGAAGAACAGGCGATAGATTTATGGCTTTATGTAAGTCTGGACAAATCCAAAATTGTTGTCATCCCAATGCAATTATGACTTTAAAAGAATATCTAGTAGATTATGCATCAGAAGATACTAAGAAAATAGGTAATGAATTAATTGAAAAAGAAATTGAAAATATAGGAAAGGATTCCATAAAGGATTTAGTAAGAGAGCAATTAAGTAAAATAGAAAATGGAACAAGAGATTTATATTTTTAGTATTTAAGAATATTTAAAATCTTTTAGCTAATATTCTATAGAATATGTTTGAAGTTTAAAATATTGTAACGAGAAAATAAAAATTTTATAAAATTAATTTATAAAAGAAAGGATAAAAATGGAAGACAGAAAAAGTATTGGTTTTTTTGGTTGCAGAAATGTTGGAAAAAGTAGTTTAGTAAACGCAGTTACAAATCAGGAAATGTCGGTAGTAAGCAATATAAAAGGAACTACAACAGATGCAGTAAAAAAATCAATGGAGATTTTGCCTCTTGGTAAAGTTTTAATAATCGATACTCCAGGGTTTGATGATAATGGAGAGCTTGGAAGAAAAAGAGTTGAAGCAACAAAAAAAATATTAAGAAATTGTGATATTGCTGTTCTTGTTACAGAGGCTGGAAGAAATTTAAATTCTATTGAAGAAAACCTTATTTTAATTTTTAAAGATAGAGATATTCCGTTTTTAATAGTTAAAAATAAAAGTGATAAAATTTTAAAAAGAGTGCAAAATAATGACAAAGAAATTTATACAAGCGCAATTAACAAAACAGGTATAGAAGAGTTAAAGAAAGCAATAGGAGAGTTTCTTAAAGATAACAGCAAGACAAAAAAACTGATAGGGGATTTAATTAAAGAAAATGACATTGTTGTTTTAGTTACTCCAATTGATAATTCTGCTCCAAAAGATAGATTAATTTTGCCACAACAATTATCTATAAGAGATATAATAGATGGTCATGGAATTGTTGTAGTTACAAGAGAAACAGAGCTTGAAGAAACTTTAAAGTCGTTAGGCAGAAAGCCAGTTTTAGTAATTACAGATTCACAAGTTTTTAATAAGGTTAGCAAAATAGTACCAGAAGATATTTATTTAACATCTTTTTCTATTCTTATGGCAAGATATAAGGGATTTTTAGAACCTTCAGTAAAAGGAGCCAAAACATTAGATTTATTAAAGGATGGTTCAAAAATTTTAATTAGCGAAGGATGTACACATCATAGACAATGTTACGATATTGGTACAGTAAAACTTCCTAATTGGATTAGAAAATATACTGGTAAAAACTTTGAATTTGACTGGACGTCTGGAAATGATTTTGCTGAAAAAATTGAAAATTATGATTTGGTTATACATTGTGGTGGATGTATGTTAAATTCAAATGAAATGCAATATAGATTGAATTTAACTATACAAAAAAATATACCTTTTACAAATTATGGAATAGTAATTGCTTATATAAATGGAATTTTGGAAAAAAGTTTAAATTTTTTAGCACTCTAGTATTGACATTGCTAAAATAAGTGATATAATAATAGATGTAAATAGAAATTACATATGTGAATACCCTTTTATAGAGTATCAACACATAAAAAAATTATAAAAAAAGGAGTGATTTTTATGATGATGATACCAAGAAGAAACGAATTTGATTTGTTCGATGATTTCTTTAGAGGTGATGATTTCTTTTCAAGAAGAGAAAGTGCAATAATGAAAACAGACATTACAGAAAAAAATGATAAATACATTATTGAAATGGATTTACCAGGATATGAAAAAGAAAACATTAGTCTTGAATTAAAAGATGGATATCTTACAGTATCTGCTAAGGTTGAAAAAGAGCAAAATGAAGAGGATAAGCATAATAAATATGTTCATAAAGAAAGATTTTATGGACATTGTTCAAGAAGTTTCTATTTAGGAGAGGATATCAAAGAAGAAGATATTCATGCAGAATTTAAAAATGGAATTTTGAAAATAACTATTCCAAAAAAAGAAGAACATAAAGAATTACCAGAAGCAAAACATATTGAAATTCAATAATCAAAATAAAAACAAGAATTTGAAATGAAGTGAATCCAAATTGTTAGATAAAAAAGTTTAACAAGAAGGGTTCATTTTTATTAGTAAATATTCAAGTTAATTTAAATTTTAAAATATTTTTGAGCTATTAATAAGTTTGTGTTAATCGTTAATTGTAAGTAAAAAGGTTATGAATTATAATATAATATTAGAAAAAAAATATAAATATTGACATTTTGTTAAATTTGTATTATTATATTATTACAATAGCATTACAATAAAGTAACAAAAATATTGCAAATTACAATAATATAAGGGGGATTAATTAAATGAGATATGTTTTGAATGATATGGATAGTATTAGAGATGCTGTAATACTAGGATTAAAAGGAAAAGGAGATATTACGAATTGTACAACAATACCTTTTGATGATATTAATTTTGAAGGTATTACATCTGATTTGAGTGATAAAGAAAACGGAGAATTTTTAGATAGAGCTGTTAAAAGCATAGCTTTTGGTAAGCTTATGTCAGAAAAACCAAAAGGTAATAAGAGGCAAAAGAAAACAATTGATTTAGCAGGCGAGGTAGACAAGGTATTACAAGAATTAGTTAATAATGGACGATTGGTTCCATTACTAAGAACAATACCAGAAGGGGAAATTCGTAATGTAAATAGATTATATACAACAACAGGTCGTTATGGAAATGGCGATACAGTGGATACTATGAGAGAAAAAGGTGATGGTAAAACATTATATTTTTGGATAAATGGGGAGTATTATGAGGCACGTAAAAGTTTGATAGATTTTTTAAATAATATTAGTGGATTATTTGCTTCAGAAGATGAATTTTTTAGTTATTTATTAAATCAAAGTAGTAGTTTAAAAGATAAAGATAAGATAGATTTCTTATTTCTTTTAGGAAAAATGTTTCCGGACCGTGCACAGCAAATTGGTGACATAGATTCAGGTTTAGTAAGTAATGGAAATTTAGGAGCAGTTTCTAATATGGGGAGTGGCGTACACGATTCATTTGAAATAGGAGTCTCTAGCCAATCTGTAAGGACTACCGAATTAAGTGATGCAACGGGAAAACTTGCTGATGGAAGTAAAAGAGTTAAAGATAATGGAAAAGATAACTTACCAATTAGATAACTTTAATAATTACTTTAGGAAATAAAATACAGTTACAATATTAGTATTAAAATAAACTAAGAAAAAGCTATTGGTGAATAGCTTTTTTGTTCTATTTTACCTTCATAATTTATACAATTGATTAGGAGGTAAGTTTGAATTTATGAAAATTATTAATTTTAGGGTAAATAAAAAGAGTATTTTTCATTTTAGTTTAGTAGCTATACTATTAATCTTTTGTATGTTTACAGTTTCTTTTGGTATGGAACATTATTATAAATTAGACTTTTCTACTGGAATTGTTACTGCATCTCAACTTAATGTAAGAAGTGGACCCGGTATTGGATATAAAGTAGTAACTGTGGTAAACAAAAATGAATATATAAGAGTTTTTGCAGGAGTTGGAGATTGGTATATTGTCCAAGTTGAGGGTGATTATATAGGAGCAGTAAAAAAAGATTATGTAAAAGCAATTTATCCAAGCGGAACCTTAGGAAATACAACTTCTAATAATAAAAACACTTCTACTAAAACTGCTAATAGTACAATGAATAATGATGAAAAAGAAATTTTTGATTTAATTAATAAGCAAAGGACTTCTAGTGGATTATCAGCTTTAAAGCTAGATAATGAAGTCCAAAGAGTTGCAAGAATTAAGGCACAAGACATAGTTGATAATAATTATTTTTCACATAATTCTCCAACTTATGGTTCTCCATTTGATATGTTAAAAAGTTTTAAAATTTTGTATCAAACAGCCGGAGAAAATATTGCTGCAAATTCAAATAATAATGCTACAGTAACTGCATGGATGAATTCTTCAGGACATAAAGCAAATATATTAAATAGTAGTTTCAATTATACTGGTGTTGGTGTTGTAAATAGTCCACAATATGGAAAAATATATGTACAATTATTTATTGGAAAATAAAGAACTTTACAAATAATAGATTGAAAAAAAGGTCTTTTTATGATATATATTATTTGTATTAATAAAATTTAAGGAGGTTTTTATGAAAAAGTATATTTGTGAATTCATAGGAACATGTATACTAGTGCTTTTAGGATGTGGTAGTGCTGCAATAGCAGGTTCTACACTTGGAACACTAGGAATTGCTTTTGCTTTTGGTTTGTCTATTGTAGCAATAGCTTATTCTGTTGGAAGTATTTCAGGAGGACATGTAAATCCAGCAGTATCTTTGGCAATGTTAATTAACAAAAAAATTTCAGTTAAAGATTTTTGTGGATATGTTGTGTCTCAAGTATTAGGATCTTTTGCTGGCGCTGGCATTTTATGGCTAATTATTAAATTTACTAGTTTAAATAATGTTGGATTAGGCGCTAATGGATACGGGGAATTATCTGCAGTAGGTTTGTCTTTAGTAGGAGCTTTAATTATAGAAGTAATAGCAACCTTTATATTTGTTCTTGCAATTTTAGGAGTTACAAGTAATGAAAAAAATTCATCAGTTGCAGGGTTAATTATTGGTTTAGTATTAACTTTAATTCATATTGTTGTAATTCCTTTAACAGGTACATCAGTTAATCCAGCAAGAAGTTTAGCACCTGCAGTTTTGGTAGGTGGAACAGCATTGGCACAAGTTTGGGTATTTATTTTAGCACCATTAGTTGGTGGAGCAATAGCAGCTTTTGTATGGAGATATGTTTCAGAAGATTAATAGATAAATGATTTCTAGGATTGTTAAAAAATTATGAAATACCTCGTGCGAAGCACTTTTTAAAGGCTTCGCACACTTTGTACACAAAGTTTATTTATATTTGTTTGTAAAGAAGTGTAATTCTTCTATCTTTTATTTCTATTAGTTTATCATCTTTTAAATGTCTTAATTCTCTAAACATTGCAGATCTGTTTACGGCAATATAATCTGCAAAATCTTTTAACGAGAAAGGGAGATAAATGAATTTAGAATGAGTTTTCTTATATTGGACTTCAAAATAGTCTAATAATTTATCTCTAATTTGCTTTTTTTCAAGAATTTTAACTCTTTCAATTGTATCCCTGAATTTTGTATTTGTAATATCAAATAAATTTCTAAAGAAAATATTAAAATAATTATGAGATAAATTTTTTGGGTTTATTAGTTTATTATAGTCAATTACCAAAACTTGTGTGTTTTCTTTAGCAATAATTTGACAATTATCATTATTCGTACCAGACATATTAGTACCAAAAACACTATTTTTAAAAAGATTTTCTACTATAATTTCATTTCCATTATATTCTATATAAATTATTTGAGCATATCCTTCTATTACAATACAAATAATATTTCCTTTTTTTATTGTTGGAAGTATTTCTTCATTTTTATTATATTTATAAATATGAACATCTAACAAATCGAATAATTTGTTTATTTGACTGTTGTTTAAGTTATTAAATGGCTCCATATTAACATCACCATTACAATTGTATCACATTTTAGTAAAAGTTGCAAGTGCAACTTTTTATATTACAAAATTATTGGTAGAATCTATACAAGATTAAGAAAAAAAAGGCAAAAGTTTAAAAAAAAATTAAACAAAAAAGGGTAACAATATTCTTTAAAAATAGGTTTATGATATTTAAACTTCATCCACCTTTAAATTGACTTAATTCTTCTAAAACTCAAAAAAATAGTGTAAAAATATGCTATAAAAAATTAGAAAGGGAAAGGATAGTTATGAAAATTGTTAAAAGAGATGGACATATTGTTGATTATGATCCTGAAAAAATCAGAATTGCAATTCAAAAAGCAAATAATGAAGTAAGAGGAAAAGAAAAAGCTTCAAAGGATGAAATTGAAGACATTATTAAATATATAGAGGAATTAAATAAAAAAAGAATACTAGTAGAAGATATTCAGGACATTATTGAACAAAAATTAATGGAGTTTGATAAATATCAATTAGCTAAAAAATATATTACATATAGATATACAAGGGAATTAGTAAGAAAAGCAAATACAACAGACCAAACAATTAAAGAATTAATTGAAGGTGAAAGTGATTATTGGAATAATGAAAATTCTAACAAAAATTCTACAGTAGTAACTACACAAAGAGATTATTTAGCAGGTATTACAAGTACAGATATTACAAGAAGATTTTTACTACCTGAAGAAATTGTAAAAGCTCATGATGAAGGAATTATACATTTTCATGATGCAGACTATTTTGCACAAAATGCTCTTCATAACTGTGAATTAATTAATTTAGAAGATATGTTGCAAAATGGAACAATCATAAATGGTGTTATGATAGAAAAACCACATAGATTTATTACAGCAGCTACAATTGCTACACAAATAATTTTAGCAGTTTCTTCATCTAGCTATGGTGGTGCAACAATTTCCCTTACACATCTAGCTCCATTTGTAAGAGCAAGCTATGAAAAATATTATAAAAAATATAAAGACTATGGAGTTAAAGAAGAAGATTGTAAAAAATTTGCAGATAGAGATATTAAAAAAGAGGTTGCTGATGGAGTACAAACCTTTAATTATCAAGTTAACTCAATGACAAATACAAACGGTCAAGCACCATTTTTATCTGTAAATATGTATTTAGGAGAAACAGAAGAATACAAATATGAATTAGCAATGATAATTGAAGAGTTTTTAAGACAAAGAATACTTGGATTTAAAAATGAAAAAGGTGTATATGTAACACCAGCATTTCCAAAACTTTTATACGTTCTTGAGGAAGACAATATACATGAAGACAGTAAATATTGGTATTTAACTAAACTTGCAGCAGAATGTACTGCTAAAAGAATGGTCCCAGACTATATTTCTGAAAAAATAATGAAAGAACTTAAGAAAAACGAAAAAGGAGAAGGAGATTGTTATCCATGTATGGGATGTAGATCTTTCTTAACACCTGATAGGACAATGAGTCTTGGAAATATATCTAAATCTAAAAATTACGTAGAAGGAAAAGGAAAATATTATGGAAGATTTAATCAAGGTGTTGTAACAATAAACCTACCAGATATTGCACTTTCTTCTAAAAAGGATATGGATAAATTCTGGAAAATATTTGATGAAAGATTAGAATTATGTCATAAAGCTTTACAAATAAGACATAAGAGATTAAGCAATGTAACTAGTGATGTTGCTCCAATTTTATGGCAACATGGAGCTTTAGCAAGATTGGAAAAAGGAGAATCAATACACGAATTATTACGCCATGGATATTCAACTATTTCACTTGGATATGCTGGATTATATGAATGTGTAAAATATATGACTGGATATTCACATACAGATAATGGTGAAGGAAAAGAATTTGGACTAAAAGTAATGGAATATTTAAATAATGCAACAAAGAAATGGAAAGCCGAAGAAGATATTGATTATTCAGTATATGGTACTCCAATAGAATCTACTACTTACAAATTTGCAAGATGCTTAAAAGAAAGATTTGGAACAATAAAAGGAATTACAGACAGAAATTATATTACAAATTCATATCATGTACCAGTTTTTGAGGAAATAGATGCTTTTTCTAAACTAAAATTAGAAAGTGAATTCCAAAGATTAAGTCCAGGAGGTGCTATTTCTTATGTAGAAACTCCAAATCTACAAAATAATTTAGATGCAATTATTGAAGTTGTTAAGTTTATTTATGATAATATTATGTATGCAGAATTAAACACAAAATCTGATTACTGTCAAAAATGTGGATATGATGGTGAAATATTAATAGATGAAAATTTAGAATGGTATTGTCCAAATTGTGGAAATAAAGATCATAATACACTAAATGTAGCAAGAAGAACTTGTGGTTACATTGGAAGTAATTTTTGGAATAGAGGAAGAACCCAAGAAATTAAAGAAAGAGTATTACATATAGATAATAAAGCAAAGAAATAAATAAGAAGAACAGGATTTTTTATGAGATACAATTTAATTAGAAAAATGGATATTTCAAATGGACCAGGTGTTAGAGTTTCAATTTTTATGCAAGGATGTTCTTTTCATTGTAAAAACTGTTTTAATCCAGAAACATGGAATTTTGAAGATGGAAAAGAATTTAATGATAGTACAATTGATGAAGTAATAAAATTATGTGAAGAAAGCTATATAAAGGGATTATCAATTTTGGGTGGAGAGCCAATGCACCCTAATAACATAGAAGGCACAACAAAACTTGCAAAAAAATTTAAAGAAAAATATCCAAATAAAAATTTATGGATATGGTCTGGATTTAAATTTGAGGAAGATTTAAAAGATAAAGATGTTTTAAAGTATGTAGATGTATTGGTTGATGGGCAATATATTGATGAGTTACATGATTTTACGTTAAAATGGAGAGGATCTTCTAATCAAAGAGTAATAGATGTTCAAAAAAGTTTAATAGAAAATCAAGTAGTATTGTTATAGTAAATTTGGTGGTTTTTAAAGGGTATAACTAATAAACTCCACCATTTTTTTTTTTATACAAGATGAAACTAATACTACTCAAATGTATAAAAAGTGGTTTTCACAAAATTATAAAAAAATTCTAGTTTTATTCTAAGTATTGCATATTTATAATGTTTTAGTTAAATAATATAATGATAATAATTTAATAAGTTTTAAAGAGGTATCTATATGAAAAAAAACAATACAAATGAAAAACAAAATTATATTGAAAATAAATTAAAAGAAAATTCTAAACTTAATTTGGAAGAGTTATTTCATAAATTTGAAACATCAATCGAGGGAATTAGTATTGTAAATGTTGAAGAAAAACTACAAGAATATGGAAAAAACACAATTGAAATAAAAAATAATAATACTTTAGCTCATAAATTAAAAGAAGCTTTTATCAATCCATTTAATATTGTTTTAGTATTAGTAGCTATTGTTACTTTTTTTACAGATATTGTAATATCGCAAAATAAGGATTATGCAACTTTTATTTTAATAATAAGTACTGTAATAATTTCTGCGATTATTTCTCTTGTACAACAGACTAAATCTGACAATGCAGCAAAAAAATTGAAAAATATGATTACAAATAAAGTTGATGTTATTCGTGATGGACTAGTTAGTATTGTTAATGTAGAAGAAATTGTTCCTGGGGATATTGTTAAACTTTCATCAGGGGATATGATTCCTGGGGATGTTAGATTTTTTGAGTCAAAAGATTTGTTTATTGATCAAGCAGCTCTTACACGGAGAATCAAATCCTGTTGAAAAATTTTCTATATATAAAAAGGATACAGACTTAACAGATCTTTCTAATATTGGCTTTATGGGGACAAATATTATAAGTGGTTCAGCAACTGCCATTGTTCTTGCAACAAGCAATCATACATATTTTGGAAACATGGCGAAATCTTTATATACGGTAAATGAAAAAAATAGTTTTGAAAAAGGTATTGATAAAATTAGTAATTTATTAATAAGATTAATGGCTATTATGATACCAGTTATTTTACTAATAAATTTAATAACAAAAGAAGATATTTTATCTTCATTAATTTTCGCAATTACAATAGCCGTGGGATTGACACCGGAAATGTTACCAGTAATTACAGCTTCAACTCTTGCTAAAGGCGCTGTTGATATGTCAAAAAAGAAGACAATTGTAAAAAGGTTAAGTAGTATTCAAACCTTTGGACAAATGAATATCTTATGTACAGATAAAACTGGTACTTTAACAGAAGATGAAATTGTACTTGAAAAATATATGGATATTTTTGGAAATGAAAGTTCAAGGATTTTAAAACATGCTTTTTTAAATAGCTATTTTCAAACTGGTCTTAAAAATTTAATTGATGTTGCAATTATTTCAAGAGCTGAAAAGGAAAAATTAAATATCCTAAAGGAAAAGTATATTAGAGAAGATGAAATCCCTTTTGATTTTTCAAGGAGAAGAATGAGTGTTGTTCTTAAAGATGAGAATGGAAAACGTCAATTAATAACAAAAGGTGCTGTAGATGAAATAATTGAAATTTGTTCTTTTATAGATATAAATGGAACAGCAGTACCAATTACAGAAGAATTAAGAAATACTGCTCACAAGGTTTATGAGACTAATAATGCTGAGGGATTAAGAGTTTTGGCTGTTGCACAAAAAAATGAAATTCATGGAGTAGAAAGTTTTGGAATTCAAGATGAGACAGACATGGTATTAATTGGATTTGTTGGATTTTTAGATCCACCCAAAAAAAGCGCAAAACAAGCTATTAGCAATCTAAAAAAATATGGAGTAGACGTTGTAGTTTTAACAGGTGATAGTGAAGGGGTTGCTTTAAATGTGTGCAAAAAAGTTGGTATAACGGTAAGTAATAGATTAACTGGAAAAGAAATTGAAGAACTAACAGATGATGAGTTAAAGGAAAAAGTAAGTCAATGTCATTTATTTTCAAAATTATCTCCATTTCAAAAACAAAGGATTGTTAGAATTTATCAAGAGATTGGAAATACAGTAGGGTATATGGGAGATGGAATTAATGATAGTCCTCCAATGAAACAAGCTGATGTTGGAATTTCAGTTGATACAGCTGTTGATATAGCAAAAGAAACTGCTGATATAATACTTTTAGAAAAAGATTTGAATGTTTTAGAAGAAGGCGTAATTAATGGAAGAAAGACTTTTACAAATATATTAAAATATATTAAAATGGCAACTTCTGGAAATTTTGGAAATATGATTTCAATTATTATTGCTAGTGTATTTTTCTCATTTTTACCATTACTTCCAATCCATATATTGATTCAAAATTTGCTAAACGATTTTGCGCAAATTGGTATGCCTTTTGATGCAGTTGATGATGAATATATTAAGAAGCCAAAAACTTGGGATACAGATGAAATAAAACAATTTATGTTTAGATTTGGTTTGATTAGTACTATATTAGATATATGTTGTTTTTTGATTTTATGGTTAGTGTTTAAATTTAATACTATAGATACAGCTGTTTTTTTTCAAACAGGTTGGTTTGCCTTTGGAATTATTTCACAGACATTTATTATTCATTTAATTAGAACAGACAAAACACCATTTATTAAAAGTAAATCATCAAGTCCATTATTGATTTCAACTATTATGGTTACAGTAATTACTCTTATAATTGTTTTTACAAATATATCTGTAATTTTTGATTTAAGTAAATTACCATATACTTTTTTTGTTTGGATTATAATATTACTTTGTATTTATAGCTCTTTTATACAAATTTATAAAAAAATGTATTTGAAAAAAAATAAAAATTGGTTATAAAATTATTATATATGAAACAAAATGGTTTATATTTTTAAGTTGACACTAAATAGAAAAAAATTAGTGTCTATTTTTTGTATGAGATAATTAGTAATTATTAATAAATATTCTAATGCTTTAACTATAATTTCTAAATTATAGCATACAAATTTGGTATTTTTTGACTTTATCACATATTAATTGACAAGTCTTAAAAAACATGTTATATTTTTAGCAGATAATTTCAAGAGTTGTTTTTATAATTCAAAAATTTCTTTAGGTGTTCGCCTAAACAAAATCAGAAAAATTAAATATTTCAAAGAAAAGGAGATGATGTATATTAGTATTAAAGAAGAACAAAATAGTCAAAATTTATCTACCTCAAAGAAAGGAGATGATGTTAGTACGCAATATCTTTTAAGAGTTGTTTATGATTCAAATGATGAAAATGTTCAGAAATTACTTGAAAATATTTTCGGACCAGATCAAATGTTAGATGTTAAAAATGGAAAAATTGCAAAAATTAATTCAACTTTAACCCCTAGAGAAAGAGAAAGTTTTTTTGAAATGGTTTCAAAAACCTTAAACAAAATGGAACAAAAAGAAGAGGAACAATCAAATAATAACGAAAGTGAAGAGTATATACAAGAAGAAAATGAAAAAGGGAAGAATGTTAAAGAAGGATTTTTTGATGAAGAAGAAAACGAAAATAAAGATTATGACGAAGAAACAAATAATAAAACTTCAAGGAAAATAAAAGCAGAAAAACTTATAAAAGAATTTGCTAATTTTTTAAATAGTATTTGATAAAAATATAACTCTAGAAATTATCAAAAAAATGAAAGGAGATTTAGATAAGATAAGAAAAATTTAGATAAAAGATATATATAAAAATATGTTATAAATTATGATTTTCTTTTTAAAAATTTTATTATAAAAGAAAGCAATAAATTGAAACATAGATGTATAAATATAAGAAAAATATTTTATAAATATGATACAAAAAAATTAAAAGAACAAGAATATACGAGTTGTTAAATTCAAAATATATAATAAAAAAACAGAGAAAAGAAATAAAAACTCGTTAGACTGTTTCTAAAAGTATTAAATATTTTAGGAACAGTCTTTTTTTATAATTTAAGCAAATCTTTATTATTTTTAATTTTTTTATAAGGAACAGGAGAATCGGTTAATTCTAAAATATAATCTGTAGAAGTATTATAAAAATTTGATAATTTTATTAGAAATTCACCCATAATATCATAGTCACCGTTTTCATAGTGTGCATAACCTCTTTGAGATATACCTAAAAGTTTTCCAATTGTTTCTTGAGTATAATCGTTATCTTCTCTTAATTCTCTGAGTCTTTTATAATATTTTTTTTCTTTCATTTTTTTTTACCCTGTTATAAGATTTTTATATTTTTATTCTAACACAGTCTGTCATAGTCTATTAAATGAAAGTCTAAATTAGACTGTTCTATAGTATAATTTATTTTTTTTGTATTTTTTCTTGACAAATGACACAAAATAGTGTAAAGTATAATAGCATTACAGAAAAGAGGTAGAAAAAATGGAGGATAATGTTAAAATAAGTATTCTTTTGGAAACCTATGGTAAATTACTTACAAAAAAACAATATAATCTATTAGATAACTACTATAACAATGATTTGTCATTATCAGAAATTGCTGAGATAGAAGGAATTACAAGGCAAGCTGTTAGAGACAATTTAAAGAAGGGAGAGAATAAACTTTTCGAATATGAAGAAAAGTTAGGAATTATGAAAAAAACTATAATGCAAGAAAAAAGTATTTCTAGTATTTTATCTGAAATTTCAAAAATCAGAGATAAAGCTTCTGATGAGGAAATTGCAACTATTCTTGAAGATGTGAAAAAAAAATTAAACATTTTAGTTTAAGAAAGGGGACTTTAAAACATGGCTTTTGATGGATTATCATCTAGACTACAAGAAATTACTAAAAAACTAAAGGGAAAAGCTCGTATTACAGAAGGTGATTTAAAAGATGTTTTAAGAGAAGTAAAATTAGCTTTATTAGAAGCAGATGTAAATTATAAAATTGTCAAAGATTTTATAAAAGTGATAGAGGAAAAAGCCTTAGGTCAAGATGTCCTTAAATCTTTAACACCTGGTCAACAGGTAATAAAAATAGTTAAAGATGAATTAATAGAATTATTAGGTGGAGAAGAGTCAAGAATAAACTTTACTCCCAATCCTCCTACTGTTATAATGCTTGTTGGATTGCAAGGTTCTGGAAAAACAACAACAGCTGGAAAGCTTGCTAATCTTATTAGGAAGCAAGGGAAAAAACCTTTATTAGTTGCATGTGATGTATATAGACCAGCAGCTATTAAACAATTACAAATTGTTGGAAAGAGTCTCGATGTTCCAGTATATTCAAATGAGGAAACAAAAGATGTAGATCTAATAGCAAAACAAGCAATATCTGTTGCAATGTCTAAATTAAATGATGTTATTATTATTGATACAGCTGGACGTCTTCAAATTGATGAAGTGCTAATGCAAGAATTAAAGGAATTAAAAAAGAATATCAAGCCACATGAGATATTATTAGTTGTAGATTCAATGACAGGACAAGATGCTGTAAATGTTGCAAGTACTTTCAACGAAGAACTAGGAATTGATGGAATTATTTTAACAAAATTAGATGGAGATACTAGAGGTGGAGCAGCATTATCAGTAAAAAAAGTCACTGGCAGACCAATAAAATATATTGCAACTGGTGAGAAATTGAGTGATATTGAAGTTTTTCATCCAGAGAGAATGGCACAAAGAATCCTTGGAATGGGAGATGTTCTTTCAATCATTGAAAAAGCAGAAGAAAATTTTGATATAGAAGAAGCTGAAAAATTAACAAAAAAACTAAAAAAACAAGAATTTGATTTAAATGATTATTTAACTCAATTAAGACAAATGAAAAAAATGGGTTCATTTTCTTCAATATTAAAGCTTATTCCCGGGTTTAGTGCTATGAAAGACGTTAAAATTGATGATAAAGAATTTATTAGAATAGAAGCTATAATCTGTTCAATGACAGAACAAGAACGAAGAAATCCTAAAATATTAAATGGAAGTAGAAGACAAAGAATTGCAAAAGGAAGTGGAACAACAGTTGAGCAGATAAATAAATTTATGAAATCTTTTGAAATGACGCAAAAGATGATGAAACAAATGACTTCAGGTAATGGAATGAAAAAAATGATGAAAGGTTTAGATTTAAAGAAACTTCAAGATATGCCTGAATTTAAAAATTTTAAATAAGTTATATAATTAATATATAGGAAATAGTTTTTCTATGTATATAAAAATTGTATAAAGCATTTTGTAGGAGGTGAATTTTAGATGGTAAAAATTAGATTACAAAGAGTAGGAAAGAAAAAAGCTCCATTTTATCATATAGTAGTAGCAGATTCTAGAAGAGCTAGAGATGGTAAAATAATTGAACAAATTGGAACTTATGATCCTATGACAAATCCAGGTACAATTGAACTTGACAAAGAAAAAGTAGCTACATGGATTAAAAACGGTGCAAAACCAACTGACACTGTAAAAAAATTAATCGAAGTTAGTTCTAAATAAGAAAGGTAAATAAGAATATGAAAGAAATTCTAGAATTAGTTATTAAAAATCTAGTAGATAATAAAGATGAAGTATCTATTAATGAAAGAACTAATGATGACAAATCTACAAGTTATGAAGTAAAGGTTGCTAAAGATGATATAGGAAAAATAATTGGAAAACAAGGGAAAATGGCAAAATCAATTAGGACTATTATGAAAGCTGTTGCTGTAAAAGAGCATAAGAAAATTATAATAGAGTTTTTAGACTAATGAATAATTTTTTAGAAATAGGTCAAATAGTAAACACCAAAGGTTTAAAAGGCGAAGTAAAGGTAAATTCATATTCTGAAGATCCAAAAAGATTTGAAAAAATTAAAACAATACTTATTAAGCAAAAAGGAAAAGGGATTGAATATGAAATTGAAAAGGTTACTTATACAAAAAATCAAGTAGTTTTGAAACTAAAAGACATAGATACTATTGAGGAAGCAGAGAAGCTTAGAAATTCATTAATATTTGTTAATAGAGAACAATTGGGTGAATTACCTAAAAATGTGTATTACATTGCCGATTTAATTGGGTTAGATGTTATTACTGAAGATAATATTTATCTAGGTAAAGTTGATGATATATTTTCTACAAAGAGCAACGATGTTTATGTTATAAAAGATGACCTTGGGAAAACTAAACTATTACCTGGAATTCCAGAAGTAATAAAAGAAATTAGTTTAGAAAGTGAAAAAATAATAGTTCACTTAATAGAAGGGCTTTAGAAATGAGATTTGATATATTAACACTTTTCCCTGAAATGTTTGAGCCAATAAAACAAAGTATAGTTGGTAGAGCAACTAAGAAAAATTTTATAGATATTAATTTGGTAAATATTAGAGATTTTTCTAAAGATAAACATAAAAAAGTAGATGATACACCATATGGTGGAGGAGCAGGAATGTTAATTCAACCGAATGTTGTATATGATTGCTACAAATCAGTAAAAAGTGATAAGTCAAGAGTTATTTATTTATCGCCACAAGGAAAAACTCTAAATCAAGACAAAGTTGTAGAATTAGCAAAAGAAGAACATCTAATATTATTATGTGGACACTATGAAGGAATAGATCAAAGAGTAATAGACAAAATTGTTGATGAGGAAATATCGATCGGAGATTATGTTTTAACTGGAGGAGAGATACCAGCAATGGTATTAATTGATAGTGTTTCAAGATACATAGATGGTGTTTTAGCTGAAAATTCAACAAAAATAGAGTCTTTTTCAAATGGATTACTTGAATATCCACAATATACAAGGCCAGAAGTCTTTGAAGGAATTGAAGTTCCAAAGATTTTAAAAAGTGGACATCACAAAAATATTGATAAATGGAGGAAAGAAGAATCTTTAAAAATTACATACAAAAAAAGGCCAGATTTATTGGAAAAAGCAAATTTATCTGAAGAAGATAAAAAAAAATTAGAGAATATAAAAAAGATTTAAAATATTAGAAGAAGGAGGAAGAAAAATGGATATTTTAAAATCTATAGAGCATGAGCAATTAAAAAACAAAGTTTCAGAGTTAAGAATTGGTAATACTGTTAGAGTTCATGTTAGAATTAAAGAAGGAAATAAAGAAAGAATCCAAGTTTTTGATGGAATTATAATTAAAAAACAAGGTGGAGGAGTTAATGAAACTTTTACAGTAAGAAGAATTTCTTATGGTGTAGGTGTTGAAAAAACATTTTTAGTTCATTCTCCAAGAATTGAAAAAATTGAGGTAGTTAGAGTAGGAAAGGCCAGAAGAGCAAAACTATACTATTTAAGAGATAGAGTTGGAAAAGCTGCTAAAACTAAAGAAAAAATAGGAAGCAAAATTGAAAATAAAGAAATAGTTATTAAAGAAGAGGTTGTTCCTGGAGAATCAGAGGTTATTGAAACTGCTGATGATGTTCCTGTAGTTGAAGCTCCAACTGAAGAAGTTAAAGAAGAAGCTAAATTAGAAGAAACTGTTAAAGAAACCAAAACAGAAGAGTCAAAAGCTACAGAATAATCTAATCTTAAAGGTTTATTTATATATTTGTTTTATATACTAGAAAAAAACTATTTGTATAGACTAGCTATGTTTAAAAATTAATGTAGACAAAAAGATAGTTGTCTACATTAATTTTCAACATTAAATATATTTTATCTAATTGAAATATAATGTATTATGCGGACGATATATTTTTGTGAAAAAAGTTTGGAAAAATTTTTGTTGACAAATGGTTTATAATGGTTTATAATTTATACTTGTTAGAGGTAATATAAGTGGCATGCAGGTGTAGTTCAATGGTAGAATTCCAGCCTTCCAAGCTGGCTATGCGGGTTCGATTCCCGCTACCTGCTCCAAAATTTTTTAGTTTTAATTTTTTTTTAAAAATATGCAGGTGTAGTTCAATGGTAGAATTCCAGCCTTCCAAGCTGGCTATGCGGGTTCGATTCCCGCTACCTGCTCCACTTATAATTAGTCATTGTATTAGAAAATGTCTAGTATAATGGCTTTTTTACTATATATACGCGGGTATAGTTTAATGGTAAAATTCCATGCTTCCGACCTGGTGTTCTGGGTTCGATTCCCAGTACCCGCTCCATTTGAAGACAACTTACGGACTAATTAAAGTTCGTAAGTTTTTATTTTACTTGTAGTCAGGCTTGGAAAGGCTTGTTCTACCAAATATAAAAATAATGTTCTCTTATCAAAGGAAGGAGGACATTTTTTATGCTTGAATTTAAAATAATTGAAGAACTTAAACCTAATACGAAATTACTAGAACTTATTAAAGACTTTACTTATAAGACTAAAAAAGGAAAAGTTAAAGTTCTTCTAAATACTAATTTACAGTTTGTTGAACCAACTGAATATCTAATTACATATCCCATTACTCTTACTATACTTGAATATAAAGTAAATGAAATTAGTAATAAACCATTCTACATTAAAGAGTATAAAGAAAAGTATAATTTGAAAGAAATTGAAACTTTTTTAAGAAATTTTTAAATTTAGGGTATACTTTTTGCATTTAAGTGAGGAAACATATAGAGAAGTATTAAAATTAGACTTCGTAAAACTCACTTTATTTAGGAAACTAATGAGAAATATTAATTTTTTTCAAATTTAGGGTTGCTTTTTTGCGTTTGAGTGAGGAAACATATGAGAGGTATATTAATATTTCTCAATATTTAAGGAAAGGAGGAAAATTATGAGATGTGGAGTTTATGTAAGAGTATCTACTGATGACCAAAGAGATAATGGCTATTCCATTGATTCACAACTTAGAATGATTAAAGAATATTGCGAAAAGAATAATTATGATATTGTGGATGTCTATAATGACGCAGGACATTCTGGAAAAGATTTAATGAGACCAGAAATGCAAAGGCTACTTAAAGATATCAAATCTAAAAAGATTGATAAGTTAATTGCTATTAAAGTAGATAGATTAACTAGAAATAATTATGATGGCTTTTGGCTACTCAATTACTGTGAAGAACACGATGTTAAGATTGAATTAATACTTGAGCCTTATGACGTATCTACTGCTAATGGTGAAATGATATTTGGTATGAATTTAGTATTTGGTCAACGTGAAAGAAAAGAAATTGGAGCAAGAACTAAACGTGCTATGGAAGAAATGGCATTAGAAAAAATACACCCAAGTCGTGCACCTTATGGTTATATTAGAAATAAAGAAACCGGTCATTTAGAAGTAGAACCGATTGAAGCACAAGTTGTAAAAGAGATATTTGAACTATGTAAAAAAGGACATTCTACTAGAAATATTGCAACTATTATGAAAGATAATAATGCTTATTTAAAACAAGGTAAATGGAAAGCAGATAGAGTTTATAAGATACTTACTAATTCTATTTATATTGGTATATTTGAATATGGAAAGTATAAAAGAAAACCACAGGATATTTTAAGAGTTGAAGACTATTGTGAGCCAATTATTGATATAACTACTTGGAATACTACAAGGGCAAATTTAGAAAAGAATAAACATCCAAATTATGGAGAGCATATCCATTTATTTGCAGGATTAGTAAAATGTCCTTTATGTAATGAGATACTTGCTGCTAGTGAATCATTTAAAAAGTATAAGAATGAAACTAAAATTTATTATCATTTAAGATGTAAAAACTCTAATTGTAAAGGTTATGGTTATCATTATAATTCAGATAAAATTGAAGATAAATTAAAAAGAATTTTAAATGAATTAACTAGGTTTATGTATGATAATTCTAATGAAATAATTACTTGTAGTTCTACTAAAAGTAAAGAAGTAAAAGAAATAGAAAAAGCCATTGAAAAGTTAAAAGTTCAAGAAAAAAGATTAGTTGATTTATATTTAAGTTCTACCTTAGACGTTGAAACAATCAATCATAAAAATGATGTTATCAAAAAAGGAATAGATAAACTAACTAAAAAGAAAACTACACTTGATCCTGATAATGACTTCAAAGAATACACAGTAGAACTTTTAAAAAAGCTAAATTATGAAGAAGATAATGGAGAGTTTATCTTTAAAAACAATTTAAGTTTTGCTTATTTATTTGATAGTTTAAATAGAAAAGCACAAAAAGAATTAATTAATAGATTAATATCTTCTATTGAAATAATTAGAGATGATAACTACAATATTGAGATTAAAAACATCAAATTTACAGAAGAATTTATCTCAAAAAGCACAAAAGATTATATTGATTATTTAAATAAACTACTAACTGATAATAATATTGGTATAACTTATAAAGAACAAGTTAATAAAGAAAAATTATTAGAATTAGAAAAAGATTATACCATTATGTCATTAGTTAAAATGGAAAATAATCAATATTCAGAA
>JAFXMI010000043.1 GCA_017530505.1 Clostridia bacterium
AAAATAAAGAATTTTTGTGAAATGTAGTTTTTAGACTATGTTTATTAAGTGAACTAAAAAAATAATAAAGTGTTTAAGGCAATAATATTTGAGGGTTAGAAAAAAAGATAAAAAAATTGCCTACATTTACTTGACACATACAAATACAAGAATATGAATAAATTTTATTGACATTTCGTAAAATCACTAGTATAATAAATATAGGAAATGACAATTCCACAAACGTGGTCTTGCCAGTATAGATTAGAAAACTCACATCTAAACCGCCAAGTTTACAGATGCGAGCTTTTTTTATTTATGTAGTTGCTTATCAACCCAGTTCTTGTACAGAACTGCTGTCAAGGCAACGTTTAATGTTAAAGATAACATTAAGGATGTTATAAAAAATAGTATCACTTTAACCATAAACATCACCACCTTTCCTACGAAGATTCGTAAAATTGGTGGCAAAACCACATCTGCTTATCATCATTTCCCATGTCAGCTAGTATAACATAGTTTTAAAAATAAAACAATAGAAAATGAACAAAATTTCGTAAGAGTTTCTATAATATATATCTTGAAATATTTTTAATAATTTGTTAATATATATCTAGCTTGATTGATTATTATATCAATCGTTATAAGAGAAAAGTTGTAGATAACTACGACACTCGCTCCATAATGCGTTTTCGTCGAACCACTTGTAATTGTTTATACAAGTAAGTTTCAAGAAAACAAAAGTGAATATCATTTCACAATATATAAGTCGATTTAGTCGGCTTTATTTTTTTTACTTTTAAATATCAAGATTGGTAATAAAAGTAAGAAATAGCCTCAAAATATTGAAAAGGAGGTTTTTGTGATATGAGAAATGCTTGTATTAAATCATATTTCAAACAAAAATATAGAAAGTATCAAAGATTTTATTAAAGATGTAATAGATGTTACCAAGACAGTTAGAAGTGTAAATGACTTAAATTTATTGATTAAAAAGTTTGAACACGCATCTTTTGAAATAGAAAAGGAAAATAAATCCCTTAAATATCAAATAGAACTTAAAGATGAAGATATTAAAGGATTAAAAAATGATTTATCTACAAAAGAAAAAATAATTACTAAATTAAGAGAAGAAAAAGAGAGCCTAAAAGCACAATTACAGAAGTTTAATGGCTTTTGGCATAGTTTAATGAGCCACTTCCATAAGAAAATTACTTATGATAATGACCATAATTATAAGATAGTTAGTGATGACCTATATAAAAATGGCATATTTGATAAAAGATTAAAAGCAATTGATAATGAATATTTAACAAGCTATGTAAATATGAGAAAATATCCTAAAATTCTATTTGTTATGGCTAAAATAATGTAGATGAATAATCAAGAACAAAATCAAATTGCTATGTTTTTGTATAATAATATAAAATTGGAAAATTAAGTAAAATTTTATAATGTTCGCTTTTTTTTTGATATAAAACAGAGTATAATAAAAGCATCCTTTTCAAAGGAAATCTTTGGGAAAGGAGGTGTCATAGATGTCAAGTTTTGACTTAATATTTTTTCTTATTGTGTTGCTTTTGGGTAAAGACAATGGAAAAAATGAAGATGACCGTGATTAAGAGCTGAAACTTAATCAAGAGTGAGTAGTTAGTGGCTACTCCTCTTTTTTTATTCAAAAAAAGAAAGATATGAGTTAGTGGCTCATATCTTTCGATGTCATTTATGTCTTGTTTGACTTAATTTTGACCTTTAGCTTAAGCTAAATATAGTATACTACATTTTCTAGTATATGTCAAACGATTTTAAAATATTCTTTAAGTAATTAATTTATTGTAACTTTACCTTTGACTTCATCAATCCATCTTTTTATATCTGCCTCCATATTTTCAGTTAAAAATTCAACATCAAAGTATTTGTGCTCTTCAGAGCCATGATAATCACTTCCCGCACAAATTAATAAGTTATTTTCCTTAGCAAAATTATACAAATAAAGAACTTCTTCCGCATTTTTAGGTTCATTAGAAATTTCTATTCCATCTATATATGACAAACAAGAATTCAATATTTTATCAACTTCTACATTTTTGGCATACTTATAAGGATGTGCTAGAAAAATTTTACCACCATTTTCATGTATTATTTTTGATAATGTTTCTATTTTAGGCCAAACTATACTCATATCAATATATAATGGAAAATCTTTATTCATTGAACTTTCTCTATATAAATCATTTACATTTTCAATTTTGTATTTACTTAAAAAGTCTTTATTTTCGTTTGATATTTCTAGCATTCTAAAGACTGCAGCATGTGCAAATTCTTTTTCAGGATTATACGGATTGTATTTATCTAATTTGAGATTTAACTTTTCACACAACTCTTCTAACATAGCATAAATTTTAGTTTGTCTTGATTCAATAGTACCATATTGTTCTTTAGCCCAAGAATTAACCTTATTTAAATCAAATCCATAGCAAAGAATATCATAAGTAACATTATTTATGAGTGAATCTGCTTCCATTCCATAAATTATTACACCATTTTTGTTTATCGTATTTATATCTAAATCTAAATATGCATCACATGTATTATGATCAGTAATTGATAAATAAGATATTCCGTTATTAAAACTTTCATTTATAATCTCATTAATATCTAGAGTTCCAGCAAGTGAATGTTTAGAATGAGTGTGTAAATTTATTTTTCCCATTTTAATCACCTCTTCCTTTCGGTATTAATATATCACAAATATTAAAAAATTACTATAATTTAACTTGCAAAAATATAAATCTTATGCTAAATTATTATTAATAAATCGAATTATATAAGAGAGTTTGAAACAAAGTATGTTATTTTTCGCATACCTGTTTCGAAATCGCTCCATTTGAAGAAAACTTACGGACTAATTAAGGTTCGTAAGTTTTTGTTTTGTCCGTAGTCAGGATTGGAAAGGCTTGTTCTACCAAAGATAAAGATAATGTTCTCTTATCAAAGGAAGGAGGACATTTTTTATGCTTGAATTTAACATTATGGTTCTATGTCAATAGAACCATAATATTATCCTATTTTTGTCATGTTTTACGGATATGAACGTAAAAAAATATATTTTACTATTTTTTACGTTTATATATTATATGTAAATACTGTTTATTCAAAATGTTAATGTAGTTTATAAGAAAAGTTAATGTAGTGTTAATGTAGTTTTGTATATTTTTTATATAAATTAATTTTAAAAACTTTTATAAAAATTATTAACATTTACAAACAAACGTTTTATAATAATTTTAATTTTATAAATTAGAGGTAAGTTAATAATTAGTTTATTTATAAAAAGGAGAATGAATATTGGAGAATAATAAGTTAGATACTATTTCAAATTTATTCGAAGGAAAAGAAATAAGAAGTATTTGGGATTCGGAGAAAGAGGATTATTATTTCAGTGTTGTTGATGTTATAGCAGCATTAACAGATAGTAAAGATTCAAAAGACTATTGGTATAGGTTAAAAATAAGAATGACAGAAGAAGAAAAAAGTGAACTATCGACAAAATGTCGACAGTTAAAAATGAAATCAAAAGATGGAAAGTTCAGAGAAACTGACACATTAGATACTAAAGGAATTTTGAGACTTATTGAATCAGTTCCAAGTTCTAAAGCAGAACCGTTTAAATTATGGCTAGCACAAATGGGAAGTGATAGGATTGATGAAATATTTGACCCAGAAATAGCTATAAAAAGAGCGATTAATTATTATAGAAATAGAGGATATTCTGATAAGTGGATTGAGAGAAGATTAAAAGGTATTTTAGATAGAAATAAATTAACAGATGTATGGAAAGAAAATGGAATTAAAGGAAATCTTGAATATGCAATATTAACCAATGAAATTTATAAAAGCTGGTCTGGAATGAAAGCTAGCGAATATAAAGAATATAAAAACATTAGAAAAGAATCTCTAAGAGATAATATGACTGATATGGAGGTAGCTTTAACAGATTTAGGGGAAATAGCTACAAGGGAACTTGCAATAGAACATAAACCTTATGGTTTAGAAGAAAATAAGAAAATAGCAAAAATGGGTGGACATGCTGCAAAAGTTGCTAGAGATGATATTGAGAAGAATTTAGGTAGAACTGTTATTAGTAATAAAAATGCTTTAAATTATAGGTATATAAATCAAGAAACCATTGATGAAAGCAAAGATAAAAAAGACAAGAAACTAAAAAACAAGAAAGAAAATTTATAAAATTGTCAGGAGGAAAATACATGGAAAACAAAAATGATATTTCTGAATTAGTTCAAGTTATGAAAGAAATTAGAGATTGTTTAGTACAGTTGGTTGATTATAAACACAAAGAAGATGAAATTAGTTTTATTCCAAGAAAAGAAATAAAATCTATATTTAATTGTACTGATACAACTGTAGCTAAAATTTTTAATCGAGAAGATTTTCCTGCAATAATGATTGGAGAACATAAAGTAGAAAAAACTGCACTTAAGAAATGGCTTCAAGAGCGTAGAACATAGTTGACGACCTAACATAATATAGATAAAAAGGCATAAATTTTAGTTATATAAATTAATTTATGCCTTTTTCCTCTATCCATTAAAACACATAAATATTTTAATGGATATTGACTTATAAAAATATGTTTATATATAATAAATGCATAAACTCAAAATATAACATTTAATAATTAATTTTATGAATATAGAAGAGAGACGATGGAAGGAGATTTTGCTAATGCATGAATGTTTATTATGTAAAAGAGATATGAAAACGTCAAATGATACATTTGGAAATGGATGTATAAGAAATATATACTCTTTTTTAGAAATGAGTATGCCTAAAAAAGTAAAATTAAGAGAAGATACTTTATATAAAAATATTATGAAGATAAATCGTATTCGTAATATTAACATGAATCAGAAAATATGGCTGACAGATAGATATTTAACATATCAATATTTGGATAGGCTACCATATGGAGATTATAGTAGACTAAAAAAACAAATAAATACTGAAATACAAAGTATAAATCAAATAAAAAATAATGAAGAACCAAAAAGCACTAAAAATATGAGTTTAAAACAAGCATATGATTTATATAAAAAAGCAACAAAGTTTACTGAAGGAATTAATAAATTAAGACAAGGAAATTTTACAGATGAAGAAAGTATAAAATTATTAATTTCAAGTTTTAGTTTTATCTTCCATATGAATAAAAATAAAAGTCAATATGAAAATAATTCATTTAGGGCTATGCAAAATGCCTTTTGGCAAACTGTAATTGAAGTTGGTGGTAAATATGTTGAATTTGATATATCAGCAGATTTCCTACAACATTCATTAGAGAAAGAACCCAATGACTTATTGATTAAAAATGGAAAAGTTGTACAAGAAATAGTAAAAGACAAAAATTTCCAAGACAATATAAATAATATCATAGAAAAATATGGAGCTAATAGGAATGAATTTATATTTGATAGTACTATAAATTCTGATTTTCCAATGAGATTTGGTGAAAGTGATTTATATTATTCTTTAAATAATGTTAGTCTATATATTTCAGGAGTAAAATACGGAGAAACATGGAATTTAGATATAAAAATACACGATAGATATGATTATTCAAAAAGAAAAACACTTTCAGAGCATTATAATGATGTTAATAGTGTTCCTAAAAGTATATTTTCAAGCACTATGTATAATTTAGCACATTATTCTATAAATTTTGGTGTTATGAAGGAATATGACATAGATATACAATTCAAAATAAATACAACAAATTTTGAGGTGATTGAATAATGAAGAAAAAACATTTGATTACTTTAATGATTGCTATAATTATATTCGTACTTATTGTTTTAATTGTATTAATTGATAATGATATACAGATGAATGAATGTTTGGAATTAAACGTTCCTAAATTAACAAAAAGAGAAACAACACAACTTCAAGATAGTGATTTGTTTAATGATGAAGAAGTAATAAAAATTTACTTATCAAAAAATCAAGTAAAAAATATGAAAAATAAAATCGAAAAAAATGGAAACTGGAAAAAAGAAAAAATAGATGAAAGATTGGAAGAAAGATTAAAATTTCATACTAGAGAAGAGATATACAATAAAATTCCCAACATAGAAAATGCTTATTGGATTTTTACAAATAGAAGCAATGGTATAAAAGATAAGCATAGTGTAGATGAATTACTTGAAGATGGAATGTATTATGCTATATCTTTTGGAATATTAGATTTAGATAATAACATTTTATACTATTATGAGTATGATAGATAATAAAAATATTGACGAAAATAAGAAACTGACCCACCTCACAAGCAAAGCTTGTGGGTGAGGTACTTAAGAAACCTTGTTGTTTACACAATAATAGAAAAAATCGGCAAAATTTTAACTTAAATAGTTAGAAATTTGTCGATTTTTGTCACATGGAGGCGCCACCCGGATTTGAACCGGGGATCAGAGTTTTGCAGACTCGTGCCTTACCACTTGGCTATGGCGCCAAACTACTTTTAAATTATAGCTCATATTTTATTATATGTCAAATATTATTTTTTTGTGTGTTTTTTGTATAATTTAAATTTAATTAAATACAATGATACAATTCACAGCTTATTTAATAAATAAGCTGTGAATTATGGCAAGACAATAGGAAGTTATACTTTCCTATTGTCTTTAAATTATTTATTTTATTATAAAATAAACTATATTTTTGTCTTGACTTTTATTTATATCACTTAAACTAAAATATGTTTTAAAAGTAATTCCTTTTTCATAATTATCAAAATAAATAATTGTGTCAAAAATACAATAACCGTCTTCAAAAGAAATATTTTCTGTATCTATTTCAGAATTTTTATATTCTCCAAAACTTCCTATTACATTATCTATTTTTTTAATAGTTTCAATAATTCTTGAAAAGTTTTCTTTGTCATTAGTACCAATATTTTTTAAAATACTATTTCTATTTCTGTCATAAAAAGTTTCTAATTCACTTTCACTAACATTATTAGAAATTTTTATAAAATACTTTACTAAAGAATTTAATTGTTCATAATAATAATCTTGATTAATTATTCCACCATTTTTAGTATATAAATATTTTAATTTTGAAATTCCAGCTGGAAATATTTTTCCTTTATAATATTCATCATTTTCTTGTTTTTTTAATTCATATTTTATTAAATTCTCTTGTTGCTTTTTCTCAGCTACATTTAAAATAATATTTAAAATTAAAATGATAATACCTAAAATAAGAATTGATATAATTAAAATAGTTTTTTTCTTTTTATTACTCATTATAATTACCTCTAATTATTTACTGTATCCATAACATCAGGAACCTTCTTGTTTTCATAAACTAATTCAGAAAAAGGAGTATCTGTTTTAAACTCTAAATAATAAGTATCATCTGCATCAGAGAAATATCCATGAGGGTATTTTGAAGTATCTGAGTTAAATAATCTACTTGCTGCTCTACCCCTATTTCCATAATCTCTTGGATAATATTTAATAATTGCTTGTTCAAAATCTGTTTCAGTTAAAGAACCTGTTGAATTTAATTTATCAATTAATAAATAAGTACATCCTGGTCCCCAAATATAAGATTCTATTAACGCATCTAGCTGATGTTGTTCTAAATTCTTGTTAACCCTTTTTAAAATCTCATCAGTACCTTCATTAATATATAAGAAATATGTATCAATAACATCTTCAATTTTAACTGGATTATTACCTTGTTTTCCAACATAAGCTAAACTTGTTAATTTTGAAGCATCATATCCTAATTCTTCTAAATGTTTTACTTTATTACTTCCAGCAATCATTGCAAGCTCTGGCATTAAATTTGGTACATCTCCATTATCATTATTAGTATATTCTACACCAGGACCACCATCTACATCAGGATCACCATAATTTGTATAATAATATGGGAAAGCTGGTATTGCCATTTGTCCAAATCCATTTAAGTGCCATGCTAAAAAGTATTCTGATGCTTGTGTTCCAATAGTTTTAGTTTTAGCAACTTCTTTTGGAAGATAACTTTCAACATTTTCTACAATTGAATCTTCCAAATTTCTTAAAATTAATCTAATATAATTTCCATTTCCAATATGTGAAATAGTTGCATTATCTTCTTCAGAACTATCTTGTTCCAAATCTTCACTAATTGTTTCTTCAGAATCTTCATAAGTTTTTCCAATAACAGTTCCTTCTTTTATGTATAATTCACCATTTATTTCTACTAATGGTAATGCTGATGCTTTAGCATCCTCCTTCCAAATACTTCTAGCTTCTTCTAAATCATCTACCATATTATGTACTGTATTTTTAGTATATCTAGTTACTTCTTCAGAATCTATATTTCCACTTTCAACTAAAACTTTTGCTCCATCAGTTTCATCTCCATTTGCTTTGCTATCAAATAAAGTTAAGTCAAATCCTTCAATATATAATACAAATCCAGAAATTACTCCTGTATATTCATCATAAAAATAATCATAACCTTCTCTTAATTTTGCTTCTTGACTAGCCTTTTTTTCAAAAGAATCTTCCTCTTTTGCAGATTTACATTCTGTATATCCTTTTCCTGGCCTTCCAGCAACAAATTTGCTTCCTGTATCAAAAATATAATTATCCATTGCTTGTATTTTTATGAATTCAACTTCCTCTTCTTTTCCTGTTTCTGTATTTTCCCTTTTTACAGTTCCATATTCTGTAACTTTACCTGTTATAGGTGCAACAACTGGTTCGCCTGGATTATATCCTTCAAAAGGCTGTACTGAACCACTTAATTTAGGTCTCATAGCAATAACAAAATTTGCTTCTTCATTATATGATTTTGGATCGTATGGATCTTTATTAAGTCCTATACCTCCATCTAAGTCTAATCCATCTTTGCCACGAATTAATGTATGCCCAAAGGGTTCTCCCCATCCAAAAATAATATCTCCTGCTTCAATTTGGTTATAATCTGTTATCTCTGTAAATCCTTTTTCTTTGCACCAATCATACATACCTTGTGCTGAATTTTTTCCAGGATATGTTTTTAATTCTTCATAGCCTGCTTCAATTAATGCCCATGAAACATATGTTGCACAACAACAACTTTTATATCCACCTGTTAATTTAGATGCTGGATCCATTGCTTCTTGAATTGTAGTTGCCAATCCACAATAATGCACCCCATCTCCATTACTATCTTTACAAGAATTTCCAAAACTATTTTCATTTCCTAAGCCAACAAAAACGCAATAATCCCATCCTTCTCCAGAATCAAAATGAGACTTATCCATGTATGAATGTACTTCTTCTGCAATGTCAATATATTCTTCCATAGATATATTTGGGCTTTCCCCAACTGAAGGTTGAGTTGCTATTTGAGAAGGATTTTGTTCTGTATACTCTGGGTTCATTTCTCCAAGTGATTTTTCAGCCTGTTCTATATCTGCATTTCTTAATAATGTCAAATCTTCCTTTGAATTAATTAAAGTTCCATAGTAGACTTCGCTTTTTTCATATTTTCTTACTGGCCATCCAGCAAAACCCGTTTCTGGTAACGGCCAAGTCATTACTTCTGAAATTCTGTCTGATAAATCTTCTTTATCGAAATAATTTAATTCAACAATTAACTCTTTAAAATCTTTATAAATATAATCTGCATCTAAAGTATGGGTATTCTCTAACATTGCAAAAGCTGTAAGTGAATCTTTTGAAATAGATACTTTTCCAAGCAAAGATTCATCTCTTGGATCACCTTCACTAATAAATGTTTCATATGAAGTATTAAAATCTTGCCCTAAAACATAATTATCACTTTTAATTTCTGCTGTTACAATTTCACCTTCTTTTGTATTATAGGAAAGAATCTTCCTATAATCATTTTTATGTTTATTTCTATCTTCAATAATTTTGTCTGCTTTTGCAACAGTTCCATCATATTGATAATATTTATTATTTATAAACATATCCTTAATTTTTGGATTTGTAGCTCCTCTTTGTCCATCTTCTATTTGCTTAATATCACCTGGCCTATTTTCTTTATAATATATATAATCTTTAAAATATTTTATATCATTAGGAGTATTTTCATTTACTTCAACTTTCCCCCAATTTGCTTGAGAATTCGAACCAATTTCATAAGCAATCCATCTGTTTCCATTAATTCCAGTAACAATACTATTTCCTTCATCATCAACTATTTCTGTTAATTTTTTGGTTATTGATTTTTTTACTAATCTTGACACAGAAGTATCTCCACCAGCAACCAATTCATTCCTTTCTTCTGCTTCTGCTTTACTTTTTTTCCATTCTGTATAAGTTTCTTTTCCAGTTTTATTGTCATAACTATATTCGTATAACTTATAGTCTCCTACTTCAAATCCTTCTGGAATATTACCATTTTCTTTATCTTCTTCTTGATAAGTTTCATATAATGTCCATCTTTCATTTGTTTCGTAAAAATATTTTTCATCTGTAATTGCAACATCTGTATTTTGAACATCATTTATTACAAAATATACATCTCTAAACCAATGATCTTTAACTTGAGAAATATATGGTGTATATGAATTAAAATTATTTTCTTGTACATTTGTTAATGCACCAATTATCATATTTACTTTTGCTTTACAATTTTCACATATTGTATGATTTCCAATATTAAATGAATCTGATAATTCTAAATTACCTGTTCCTTCACATTCTTGGCTTACTTCCCCTTGAATATATTTTGTTGAATGAGGTATATGAGAACAACAAGTACATTCATTAGTTTCTAATTTCCCATTTTCAACTAAATCTAAAAGAAATTCCTCTCCCCCTATATCACAATGTGGAACTTTTCCAGCAAATAATTCATAATAATTTCTTTCCGACATAGCTGGAAGTGTTAAATCATCTCCATCAAAACCAACACCATTAATTAAAGGGACAATCCAATTATTCCAAAAGCCCTCTATAACATCATTATCGACTGCAGATATATTTATTATATCATTCCAAGTAATAAAATCCGAATCTAAAGAAAATCCAGGTCCAACATGAAATCCAGCTTGAACTGAAGCCCCTTGGCTGGCATTAACTTCATGTAATAAAATCTCAACATCTGTATCAAAACTTGTTGCAATATCCATTGCTAAATCTGGCATTTGAGTTGCTATATGAATTGATAGTAAAAATTCTAGTGGCATTCCATATCTACCTGTCCAGCCATCTACATCAAAAGTTAAAGCTGAGTTTGTCCACCCTCTTTTTATTTTTAACTTTTTAGTAGCAGGATCAAGAGTAATTTCCCCACGCTCTAGTATATCATATGCGTTCCCTCTAATTCCTATATCTCCAGCTTCATGATAAAAACTAATAAGTCCTGTCCCATATTTTGGATTGCTAAACCTTCCAAGTCCATCATTTACTAATGACAATCCTACTATAGGTGATAATAAAGTTCCTGCTAAAGTTTCTCCTAAAGAAAATAAAATATTTATAACTCCCATATTTTTAATGCTTACATTATTGTTTTTTATAATAGATGATAAAGTATCGCTAATTAGATAGGTTCTAATTGGATCACTATAAATTGCAAAAACATTTTCGTCAGTATCTCTATAAACACCTTGTTCTTCATCATGTATAAGCCTTATAATATTATCATTAGAATTTTCATCAATATTGTTAGTACCTCCAGCATTATTAGTATTTCCTGGATTTACAAATCTAACTTTCATTGGATCTGACCACGCATTTCCATATTGTTCTTCATTTCCCTCAATATCATCTGTTACAAAACCTTCACCTTTTAAGTCATATCCCATTTGTTCTAAATAATTTGCAACATTAGCTATTTCTTCTCCATGAATAACATTTTCTCTACTTTCTACTATTCCTTGAATTGAGTCTACAAAATTGATCGCAAATTGTTTAATTTTTTCAGATACTAATCCAGGCATAAATATGAAAAAACCTATTATTCCAACTACTATAATAATTATTAATACTATTATACCAACCCAAAACAAGACTGGACCAGCAGTTGCAAATTTCCCAACTTTACTAGCTTTTTCAGTTGCTTCTGCAACTTTTTTTCCTTTTTCTACAGCCTTTTTCCCTTTTTCTACAACTTCTTTACTCTTTTCGGCAATTTCCTTCCCTTTTTCTACAGCTTCTTTACCTTTTTCAGCTTTTTCCTCAGTTTTTTCTGCTTTATTTTTTTCTTTTTCATTAGGCGTTTTATTTCCATCTTGCCCTAAGGAATCACCTGAATTTCCCTCTGAATCTCCATCTATAATTGGACCTCCAAGTCCCTCTTCCTCTGAATCATCATTATAATACATCATGTTGGTTCCCTCTTTTCTTATTTTAATGGAATTTCTATACTAAATTTAGCTATTGCATTTTCAATTTCTTTTTTTTGCTCTTCTTCGGTACCATAAGCTCCCTTATAATCTTCTATTACTCTAATCGCTCCAAATAAAATGGCTTTACTTGTATCACCATCATCAAAAAATTTAGAAAATCCCAAATTAAAAGTTCTACTTTCTTCAGGTTCTAAAATAATTAAAGTATTTGAATTTTCCATATTCCTATATTCATATGGTAAAACAAGTTTTACTTCATCTGCAACTAAGTTATCTGCTATAACAATAGTACTATCTGTTCTGTTTGTAATTTTTACATTATATGTTTCTATACTATATTTAGTTATTTTATCAATAACATCAACTTTTAGATAATCATTTTCCAAAATATTATTAATTTTATTATAACTTATAAAATTCCCGGTAGACATATTTAGTTTATTATCTTTGTCTTTAGTAAACACAATTTTTTCAGTTGAATATAAGTATTTTTGATTGGTTAACCCTGTTGCTAAAATATCATCTATATATTTAACTTCATATATGTAAAATCCTTTATAATTAGAATAATTTTGTATACTATATTTTTTTGGGGTTTGCATTTTAGAAAGAACATGCTCCATAAAAATACTTACATCATCATTAAAACCATATTTCTTACAATCGTCTGACAACATATTAAAGGCTTTTTGATAATTTCCTTCATTACAGTATTTTACATATTCTTCTATCATGTCCTCAGCAAAAGATTGAACAACTTTTGGTGAGGAATCTGTTGAATCCATTACAGAAACCGTTGGAGTATATGTAGTATTTGGAACTTTAATGTCATCTGATAACAATAAAAATCTATTAATTGTAAAAATAATCCCAACTAGAATAATTGCTATTATAAATATCTTTTTATTATTCCTAAACCAATGTCTTATTTTTATTCTTAAACTAGTTACTATTGCCATACTTTCCCTTTCTTTTAACAACAAATTGGAAGGCTAATAAATTTTTTAGTATTTTTTTTAAAATATTATATTTAAATTATTATCAAAGCCTTCTATAAATTTGTTCATGCTAGAATTTTATTCAAAAAATCTTGTTTATCACCTTATATTTTACTAAATGATAATTCGTAATCATTAAAATTATTTTCCTTTACAACAAAATTCATTTGTTTTCCTTCATTTCTTTTTCCATTTATTGCATCATTAATAGTAATCCATAATACATATATATCTCCATTTCTTTCAAAGTTATCATATTCAATATGTAGCATTTTAGAAAAAGTTTTATTACAGTACTCTTCAAATTCATCTTGTGTTCTAAAATAGTTTTTCCTATATTCTCTGTTTAATAATCTATATGCTTTATCAAATTGTTCATTTTCAATTAACTTTAAATAGTTTGCTACATAATACTCTATTCTTGTTCTCTCTTCCATTGACTTTATTCTTTCAAGTTCCATAGATTCAGAATTTTCAAGAACACTTTCATCTACTACAGAGATAACATTTAAATTTTCTAAATTATCTTCAATATTCACTTTATTACTGTTTTTTTTAAGAATTGTACTAAATATAATTAATATTAATAATCCAAAAAATATTATCATTAATCGTTTATTATATAGCTTTTTTGTACTCATATTTATTTTTCCTTTTAATAAATTTCTTAATATCTAAATAAAATATTAATTTTATCCTTGATCTTGGCGTTTAATTATATCTTCTAAATCTCTAATTTGTGATTTAAAACTATTTACAATATCTTGTTGACTAGCAATATTTGTATTACTTGTTAAAACATTTGCAGTAATTGTTCTTAAATCATCTGAACTTTTATTGTTAATTACTTCAATTAAAGAATTTAGTTCGTTTATTTTATTTTGAATTTGTGTATTATCATTTAGTGTTGTACTATTTGAACCATTTGATAAGTTGCTACCAATAATTCTTGATAATTCAGTTAAATCTAAATCTTTATATCTTTCCTCATAAACTTCTGTTTCTGTAATAGTTTCTTCAGTAGTACTATTAGTCTCAGTTTTTACTGGAGAATCTCCGGTCACTGGAGAATCTCCGGTCACTGGAGAATAAGTTATTTCCGGCGAATTACCAGTACCTGTTTCACCAAGTCTTCCAAGTACTTCTCTATTTCCAAGCATTTTTGCTAAAGCTTCCCTATCTATTCCCATTGCAGCTGCGTTGTTAATTCCATTAGCTAATCTTTGTTCTCCTAGTAAAGCTCCATATTCTTTGAAATTTTTAAAAATTTCATCTTTTTTAGGATTATCTTGAAGTCCATTATCATCTAACATTTTCATAATACTTTGTTCAGTTAATGAACCAGCATTTTCTCCTAAAGCTATATTTGAAAACTCACCAATCATAGCTTGTTTATTAGGATTATTATCTAAAGATTTTTCTAGTTTTTTAATTGCGTCTTTAATATCTTTAGATATATCGCTCAAGTTTCTTATAAATGCAGCTGAAAGACGTCTTTCAGAATCTCCGTCATCCCTTAGGTTACTAGCCATCTGAAGAGCGCTGTCTAATTCTTCCCTTATACTTTTACTTGAATTTTCATAATAACCATCTACTAAACCTTTTCCCATATTAAAACCTGCAACAGCTCCTGTAAAATCTCCAAAATCTCCTGTAGCTAATCCCATTCCAGCTGCCATTAATCCAAACGTCATACCTTTTAAGGCCTTCCTATTTTCCATTCCAAAATTATATAAACCTTTTACTGCTGATGATACAGGAGAATTACTAATTGTATTTACAAAGTTTTTAGCAAAGCCTTTAATATCTCTTTTAGGTTTTTGTTGTTGCTTTAGTTTATTTTTTTCTTCTTCTATATATTCTTTACTAGCATTTCCTGTTTTTCCGTCTTTTTCCCATCTCTTTTGTGCATTTATCTCAGCTTGTCGATTTAGTTTCTTTTCTTTGTTAGTTGCCCTTTCGGCTTTTTGGGTTGCCCTCTCTGATGCCTTTTTTTGTAATTTTTCACTATTTACAAATCTTTTTGTACTTGTAAATCTTCCTTTATTACTTAACATTTTTTTTGCTTCTTCTTCACTCTTACCTGTTTTACTAGCAAGTGCCTTAACATTTTTATTAAGTTTATTTTGTTTTTTCTCATTACGACGTGCTTTTAAATTTTGAGCGGCATTACTACTTTTTACTTTATTTGATAATTTAGCAACAGAGCCTCCAACTTTTTTTGCAACAGCTCCACCTTTCATAATAGCACCAGCTGTTACCATACCAGAAGCTATATCTCCTGCAACACTTGCTTTTTCAAATCCAAAGATTTTCTTGATTATTTTTTCTCCTTCTTTTATAAATTGCAAGCATAAAATTGCAAATATTGCCTTTGAAATTTGACTTGTTGTAAAGCCATTTATAGTGTTTGAAATAGAAAACTCTTTTATCAAAGTATTGAATGCTAAATTTGCAAAAGCTAAATATAAAATACATTGAAATGGTTGAATTAAAATATTATAAATAAATTCTTTTAACCAGGTATTTAAAGCCTGAGCCTTTCCATCACCAATTTTATCTATTGAATATGTAATAGTTATTAATGGAGCAATAATAATTAAAAATCCTATTGTAAACATACGTTTTATATAAGCAAATAAAAATGATATAGTTTGAATAACTATCATTCCATAAATTATTGCTGCAGCAAGTCTTATTATTAAATCAAAATCAAAAGCTTTTATTGAAAGATACGTCATCATATATTGTGTACTATTTATCAAATTGGGATCTTGTGTTCCTATTGTTTCCATTGCGCTTACCAAAGCATCATTACAAGCAAAAACAAATAAAATAATATAATGTAATAAGAAAAGCAGAGCAAGAGAAGTAGCCCAATCTACTAACATTTTTTTGTACATTGCTTTTTCTGAAGCAATTGATGTTAAAGCCATCCTAATTCCTATATATATTAAAATTACTAATAATACCATAGTAGCTATTAATCTCATTGTATAATACCAACCAGCTACTTGTTCTCTAAAGGTTTTTACTGGATCACCAACATTAAAATTAAAAAAATTAATATTTACTAAAGGTATTTTATTAAATAAAACATCATAAGGAGTTATTACTACTGCATCTATTAAGTGTCCATCAGTTCCAGTTACAAGTCCTAGCTTTGCAATTCCCAATATTAGCGTACTTATTCCCATAATAGGTGCAAAAAGTATTATATGTGGTATCCATAAAATGAGTCCAATAAATCCTGTAACAATATTAGACATTACTCCGGCAATAGCACCACCAACACCAAATTCTTCAAAATCTTCATCCCCGTCTTCTCCGGTTTGGTTTTCCGTTTGTTCCCCAACTGCAGGATTTGGTGAAGGTACTGGTGTTTCAATTGGCTCAGTTGCATAAACATACCTAAATTTGTCCAAAACAAAATTACTTGAAATTACAATTATTAAAATACAAATTAATAAATTTTTTAATACTCTTTTCATAATCTTTCTTTCCTATATACTATATTGTTCATTAACTCTTGTTATAATATCTAATAATCTTTTCTTTTTTTGCTTTTCTTCTACTGTCTCTTCTTCTGGCTTTTTAACTTCTGTAGTTCTAGTTCTTTCTTTAGCTCTTCTTGAGCCATCTTTTAATACATCTATTTGTACAGATCCATCTGGATTAAATAATATAGCTTTATACTCTTGAACTTTTTTTGCTTCTCCATCTTCATTTAAATAACTACTTGCTAGTTCTTTATTAGTTTTTGCTTGATGTATTTGTGTTTGAAGCTGAAGCATTTTTACAACATCTGTGCTTTTACTACTACTAAATAGATCTATATTTTCATCTTCTTCTGATTGATTTTGTTGACCCATATTATTTTTTCTCTTATGTATTTGTCTTGAAGCTTCAAGTATTCTATTTTTCTGTGCTTCTTGTTTTGTTTGTCCTGGTTTTCCAGCTTGTTCAGTTTGTACTGGTCGACCAGTTTTCTCACTTTGACCAATTTGTTTTGCTTGTCCTTTTTGTTCTGTTTGTCCTGGGTTTCCAGCTTGTTCAGTTTCTCCAGTTTTTTCTCTTCTCCCTGTTTTACCAGTTTGTCCTGTTTGTTTTGTTTGTCCTTTTTGTTCTGCTTGACCAGTTTGTTCTGAATCTACTTGTTCCTCAACTTCAGTTGGATCTAATTCTAATTGATAAGCAACTAAATCTATTCCTATTTGTTCTATTTCTTTCTTCTTCTTACGTACAATAATATCTCTTAATTTTTCTCTTGTATCATCATCTATACTTTGTTTAGCTTTGGTTGATAAATCTTTCTTTTTGGCTTCAATAATAGTAGCTACTTTTTCTCTAGATAAAACTGACCTTTGGAAATTTCGTTGAGTTCCACTCTCTCCAGAATTTTCAGACTCAGCTGATGTTCCTTTTTGTTTTCTTAAACTACTTGTAACATTGCTTGTTTGCTCTGAAGGAGTATCTACCATTTTCTTAAATTTCTCATCAAATCTGTCTAAAACAGCTTCAGTACTAACTTTTTCAGGTTCTTCAAGATTTTCATCGTTCATTACTTCAATAATAGAATCTTCTACAATACTTGATTCAATTGCATGGGGTTGGCTTTGTTCTAATTTTACTTTTTCGCTAAATATCTTTTTATCTAAATTTTTTATTACACTATCAGCTGTTTCTCCCTTTTCAAGTACTCCCATTTCAACTAGATATTCTGTAATCGAATTTTTAACGGATTTTAATCTAGCTTTTTCTGTTAAATCATATTCTTGTAAATTTGTATATCCACTTCTTTGTACTGCTTTTATAATAACTCTTTCAATTACTCTTTTTTCTGAATCTGCAGTAAGTTTTTTTGCACCCTTATCATCTAATCTAACATCTAAAGGTTGCTCATATCCAGTTTCACGGGCTAATTCTTTATCTGATAAACTATCAGCATAATTTATTCTAGTTTGAACTGCTTTTTCATAAGATTTTTCTAGATCTGTATATCCTTTTTCTTCTTTTGCTTCACTCTTTTGTCTTTCAACTTCAAAATATTTATCTGCGTAGTATTCTAACATTGAATCAATAGCTTTTTGATCTTTTTCATTTTCTTTTTTTGAATAATTAACAGATGCTTTTACTAAATTAAAATAAGCTATAGATGATTTTGGAACTTTATTTAATATACTTCCTGTTAATACAGAACCTACAGCCATTCCTGCTACACATCCTAATGCGATTGGAAATGAAGCAGTTGCACCTAGTGATGCCACTGTAGCCGTTGCAACTCCTGCTCCAGTAGCTCCGCCAACTACTGTTCCAGTAGCTCCGCCAATTCCTGCACCAAAGCTTAATCTTAATTTTTCCATTACTCGACGATGTTTTTTTGTTCTTCGAACAACATTCTTATTGTTTTCCCTTATTGTTCTTTCAATATCTTCATAATTTTGTCTAGCTAAATATTGCATTCCTTCAGCCATTGTTTCAACTGATTTTCCAGCATAACTTTTTAAGTAAAACCTACCATCTGCTGTAACAGCAACATCTTTTAAATTTCGCGAAGCAGCCCCATGAGTATCATCCCAACCCTTTTTTGTACTACTAATTCCGGCTGCTAAAAATGAAAAACCAATTATAGGTTCTGTTATTGCCATTGGTAATCCAAATAACAATCCAGTAAATCCTAGAATAGGAGCACCTATATAAATTTTAGCCATATTCTTAAAGGCATCTTTTTTTTCTTTATCAAATCCTAGTAGGAACTCTGTGTTCATATATTTTCCAAATGTTTTTCCAACGCTGTCTTTTTTCTTTTGAAATCTTTTTAATATTGGCCCATATTTTTCATTAGGTCTTTCAACCTTTTTACGTTTATATTTACCATCTTTATCTTTTTTAACATATTGGAAAGGATCTGTAATTTCTCTCCATTTCTTTTTAACATCATGTTTTAAGGCAGATCTTTTTGTATTTAATTTATCAAACTCTTGTGAATATTTTTCTCTATTTTTAAAGAAATTCTCCTCAAATTCTTCTTGTTCCATTTGTTTATCACCATTTTTTCCAAGCATTGGTATTTTTTCTCTAAGTCTTTTTAATAGTTCCTTTTCTTCAGCTGAAAGATTTTTTGGATTTGAATTTGAAAGAAGTTTAGCTGCTTCGCCTAATTCTAATTTGTTTTGTCTAGTAATATCATCAGTTATATTTTTATCTTTATTTGATATTTCATTATTGCCTATTCTATTGGCTCTTTTTTCCATAATTTTTCCAAAACCATAATTTCCAACACTTCTTATTGGTTTTGAAACAACTCTTGCTGCAAGTCTAGTTGTTGCTGCAGCAAATTTTGCACCAACCATACCCATTGGAATATTTGATGCAAGATTTTTTACATCACCTAATTTACTATTTGCGACATCACTTGTTAAGTTTCCTTTAATATCAAATATCTTTCTGAACATTTCTTCTGCTTTTGTCATAAAATTTAAAATAATGAAAGATAATATCATTCCACTTATTGAACTTAAAGAAAGTTCCAATGCCATTCTAAAGAACATTACATAAAAAAGCGCATGAATACCTTGTAATATTATTAAAAAAAGTAACTCTTTAAACCAATTTGAATATATTGCAGCTTTTCCAGTTTTAACTTTGTTAAATGCGTATGCTACTGCTACAAATGGTGCCATTAGTATTAAAACCATTACAACTAAATATCTTTTTAAATATATGTAAGAGAATTTCCAAGCATAATATACCATAACCATATACATAATCATTCCAGTAGTACCTACTGATAATTTTGCATCATACGCTCTTGTTCTAACTTCATCATATATAGAAACTTCCATATCTGTTGTATCAATTCCATTTTCTGCTCTTTCTTTTAGGCCATATTCATAATATTCTTCATTAAATGTATATTTATTTGTATTTAATTCTGCAATTTGATCTACTATTATTTCATTAACTGTAATTATTGCTAAAATAATATAGTGTATTCCAAAAACTAATATCATTCCAACAACCCAATCACGAAAAACTTTTTTATACAAAGCTTTTTCTTTTGAAGAAGATGAAATTGCAAGTTTAACTCCAATATAAAGAAACATTATTAACATTATCATTACTGATATTAATCTGAAAATATAATACCATCCAGAAATTGCAGATTTAAAAATACCAACTAAGCCTTCTTGTTCTGAATCTGCATTTTCTATTGGTCTACTATTTTCTTCAATTTCTTGTCCTAAAGCATTGTATTTTTTTTCACCCTCTTCTAGATTATCATCATGAAAAATATTTATATCAAATAATGGAACTCTATTAAATACAATAGCTTCAATTGTTATATAATCATTTGAATCTGAAATAGATGTAGAATTAATTTCATTTATATCTATATCTTCACCTGTAGCTCCTTCTAAAATCCAGGTTAATAATCTTTCAACAAGGGCTGTCCAACCAACAAAAACAATTCTAACAGCCATTGTTAGTATTCCAAGTATATAATCTAATATTTCATCTAAAGATTCTATTATTTTTTGTAAAAAGCTTTTTTCTAATGTATAACTTCCTTTTGTTGTACCTGAATAATAAAAATCTGAGGTATTAACCTTACTTGCATAACATACAGGAGTATTAGCAATAAAGCATATAAATGTTATTAATATGCAAAAAACTGCTATTAACTTAAATCCAAATTGCCTTATTGCTTTCATTATACTCCCTTTCTTTTTTATACTATAATTAACTTTAACTTTTAATAAAAAGTCTTTACTATATTTTAATATCTATAATGAAATAAATATTTGCTGGTTATCATAATAGATAATATTATCTTCTATTTTCTTTATTAAAAAATTAGAATTTCCTTCTTGTAATCTTAGTATTGTTCCATTTATTACATCATAACAATAAATTCCTTTATTATATACACCATATATAAAATAATAATCATTAATCCATACATAAGAATTTACAGGCTCATTTAGTTCCCTATTTGCATAATTTGTGTCTTTTGAAATAAAGTAAGTTGTAATAGCAATATTATTATCATTTAAATCCATATAAAAATCAAATAAATTGCTTTGATAATAATTAATTAGTTCATTTCCTCTTTCTATTTGACTTTCCATGAATGTTTTACACTTATTATCAAGTTTTTCTATATTACTAATTCTTCTTTTTTCTGCTTCAAATATATTATCAATTTGAAGTTTTGAAATAAATTCTGTATTTTCTAAATATCTTTGTATTTTATTTAATTTTTCACTAATATTATTATATATAATAATACCGCTTTCATTATCATAGTTAAGTTTTATATCTATACCTTTATTTGGATATGAAATATACATGTAATTTGAATCATATATATATTCTTCATAATCTGGCCAAATATATGTTAGTTCATTCATAAAATCTTTAAAAGACATATTGTTATCGTCATCAATAAATTGGTTAACAAGTTCCCAAAAATCTGAATAATCATAAATAATATTTTTATAAATAGATATTTCTCTGCCATTGAAAAAAGCATAAAAATTTTCACCTTTATATCCTATTATTCCTAAATCTTTATCTTCAAAAGATGGTTCTCCAAGTTTTAGCCTAACTGAATTGTTACTTTCACCAACAGATACATTATCTATTACCTCACCAATATAATTTTCAGTAAAAATAATATTAAATATTTTTGAACCAATTTTTCTGTATTTTATTCCTTCATCAAAGAAAATAAAATAATTTTGAAATATACTGTCTCTAGTGCCACAGTCTATACTATTACTCCACATTAATTCATTTAGCCTGAGCAAAACCTCTGATGTAGGATTTAAATTAACTGTTTTTATTTCTTTATATCTAGATAAACTTAATTGAGAATCCATATAAATAAAATAATCTTCTATTCCATTTATAACAATACTATATATTTTTCCATCTAAACATTTTACTTCTACAGTAATATCTTTTTCTTTATCAATTAGCATTAAATTTGAATATCTAATAAATTTTATAACATCATTTATAAGTTTCATATAAAAATCTTCATTGCTTTCATCTTCTGTATATAAATTATATTTAAAACTTAATTCTACAACTGTTTGGTATTCTCTATCATTTAAATAAGACTCTCCAATATACTCACATCCATTGGCTTCTATTATTTCCTTTATTGAACTATATCCTAAAGAAACATCTATATTATTATTTTTATTATTATTTTTTCTTACAATAGCTACAGATATAAATATAAAAATTATTAAAACAATAATTACTATAATAAATGTTAATATAATAGCTCTTTTTTGTTGTGAGTTAAACTCCATAATAAATAATTTCCTTCCATTTTATAGAATAAAGCTATTCCTTGTAAATATTATTTTTTCCCTGCAAGCATTCTCATTGCCATGCCAAATCTAGGGCCTTTTCCACCTTTAACGGCTTTGTTAACATTTTCAACAGAATCTGTAACTTTAAATATATTTCTAACAATATTTTCAATTCTTCCAAGTGATATTAAAAAAATCATTGCAACCCACGGAGCTTTTTCTGCAATTTTACCTGCTGTATATACAAAAACTAGATATATTATTGCATGAATTGGTTGAATAAAAGCATTTATAAAAAACTCTTTTAACCATTTTTCAAAAGCTTCTGCTTTTCCATTATCAAGTTTATCTATTGGATAAGTTACCGTTATTAAAGGACTTATAATTACTAAAAACAATATTGTAAAAGTTCTTTTTAAATATGTTATAAAAAACTTAATATGTATAAAAGTTAAAAACCAAAAGAAAAGCGAATATAAGAAAAATCTAGCTCCACCTTCAATTATTAGTGATAAATAAATTCTATCAAGAATATTCTTTTCAAAACTAACCGCTCCACCACTTATTATTAATTGATATCTAAATAAATTAATAATATTTAATATTGTCTTCTCGAAAAAAATAATAATATAAAAAATATACTGAAGACAAAATAGCATAATCATGCTTTCTGCCCACCAAATAATCATTTTTTTATACTTTGCTTCTTCACTAGCAACTGTAGTAATTGCCATCTTAATTCCAACATAAATAAGTACGCACAAATTAATCATACTTGCTAATAATCTTATTACATAAAACCACTCTGTAGCTGATTCTTTAAGTTTTAAAATATTATTATCCTGTTTTATTTCTTCTGTATAATCTCCAATACCGTTTGTATATGTATTTTTTTGATTAAAAATATCTATATTAAAAATTGCTATTTCATCAAATACCGTAGATTCTATCGTATAATGATATGAATTAAGAGTTAGTACAGCTGATGTAATAACATCATTTAGTGGATTTCCAGTATTTACTTTATTATCATACATATTTGCTATTTTTTCTGACCTATTTACAACTCTACTATATGTAAATGAAGTTAAGATAGCTTGTATTGTCATAGGGAAAGAGTCTATTATTGACGCAACTGCTTGAAGTAAAACCCCTAAAAGCGAAATACCATAATTTGTATGAACCATAGTATTTCCAGAAGAATCTGTTCCATTTTCTACAAGTCCTCTAGCAGCTTCTCCATCTACTACACCATTTCCTCCATATCTTGAATTAGAGCTACTACCACTTTCTTCATCTGAATAAACAGAATTACAAAATATGAAATTAAATACTATTACTACCATTAGTAGTATCGGAACTAGCTTCTTCCTCATAAACAATCCTCAAACTTTTTCCATTTCAATAGTCTTTTATTAAATAATTAGTTTTTATATTTTTTTCATAGATTATTTTACATTATCTATTGATTTGACTTTTCTGCTACTCTTTTTGCTCTCTCCATTTCAACCTGTTTACTTAAGTTTGTTTCAACAAATTCAAATTCCTTTTTAGTTGGTTGAATTGCTATAATTGCAGAATCACCACCTACTTTAAGTAATCCTTCACCTCTACCACAAGTAATTAAAAATCCAGCTTCACCTTCACTTAATTTAAATACTTCTCTTAAATATTCAATTTCAGATTTATCTTGTGCTAAGAATAATTTCGTTTCAGCAGATGTAAGTACAGCTTGACATTCCTGCTTTTCATAGAAATCCTGGAATTTCTGTGAAATAACTGCTAGAGAAACATTTCTTTTTCTAGCACGTCTAGCCATTGTATTTAAAAAATCTACAGCTTCTGGATATGGTAGAAGCATCCAAGCCTCATCTACAAGAACTCTTTTCATAGAAGCTTTTGATTTATCTTCACTGTTTTTCTTAACATACTTTTCCCAAACCCATGAAAGTAGTATTTGTTGCGCAAGAGGTCTTGCAAATCTTTCTTCAAGCTGAGAAATATCTAAGTTTATAAATGGTACTCCATCTAATAACTCAAAAGTTGATTGTCCATCAAAATAAGCCATTTGTCCATTTAGCTCTCTAACATATTGTTTCATTACTTTTACCAAATAACTGTAGTGGAATCTATAGTCTGGATTATCATTCTCTTGCGCTTTTTTACAGATTCTTTTATACCAAGAACCTATAGTAGGCATATTTTTCTTTGTTCTACCCAAAAAGTTCTTTGTAACATCTAACTCCTGAAGATTTTGTTTCATATACAAACTTTCTACACTAGAATTTATTCCAAGATCAGCGTATTCTTCAGCAACTGCTTCTGAAATAATTTGTTTTGTAAGTTCATTTACTTCAGTACTTTTTGTACTTCCTCTAGACATTGTTAAAAGTCCTTGAGTTACATCTTCAACTTTATTTTCAATATTTAAAACTGTTCTTTCTTTTCCTGTAATTTCATCTTTTGTCGTTTCAGGCTCTATATCAAAAAGATTAATAATGGTTTTTGATGTAGGGCTAATAACAACATTTACTCCTCCAAGAGATTCAGCTACAGAACCATATTCTCCTTCTGCATCTAACGCCAAACTTTCAATACCCATTAATATAGAAGATCTGGCGGTTATTGTTTTAATTGTTACAGATTTACCTGCACCAGATTTTCCAAATATAACCATATTATAGTTTGTTAATTTTGAACTAAAATTGTTATATAAAATTGGAAGTCCAGTTTGTTTATTAAATCCAAGTGGAATACCATCTTCATGTCCAACATCTGATGTAAAAAAAGGAAATACTGTAGACATAGCCCTTCTATCAAAAGTATGTGATTTATTAATTTTATTGTCGCAAAATGGCATATTAGATCTAAATGCCTCATCTTGCATTGCCCAACACGGTTTAATATCTATTAAATTTTTAGACATTTCATTTGTTAAAAGTTCTGTATATTTATCAAGTTCATCAACACTATACGCAAATATGGTAGCAATAATTGAAGAATCATAAAGTTTATTAAATCCAGCTGCAATTGCATCTCTAAGTTCTTCTGCTTCCATCCTCTTTTGAGCAATAATTCTTTCACGGTTAATATCTCCTCTATCTGCAGCAACAACTCTTTCAGACTCTAGTTCATTAATTGTTCTATTTAAATCTGTTTGTGAACTAGCTTCACTAACAGGATTTATAAATACAGATACATTCAAATCTCCAAAAGTATACATTCCCCTAAGAAATTCTGGGAACGTACACATTCTAGGTAGATTTGCAACAACCATACTTCTAGCATACCTTGTTCTAGAAGAAGAAATTTCTATATGATTTGTATAGCTAGCATCAATACCACCTGGTGCTATTAATGACTTAATGTCCTTTTCATTTTTCTTAAAAACACTTTTCTTTTCTTCATAAGAAGTTGTTCCTAATTCATTAACTGTGGTTTCAGTTTTCTTTCCAAACATATTTTATTCCCTCCACCATTATTCTTCTGTTTTTTTTCTTCTAACAATTTTTTTCCTTACTGTTGTTGAAGCTTTTTTTATTGTTTCTTTCTCAGTATCTTCTTTTTCTTCTTTTTCTTCATTATTCTCTAAAGCTTTATGCTTATTAACCTCTTCTTTTGCTAATTCAAAAACCCTTGGATTTAATTGTTCTTCATAAGAATCTAATAAATCTAATGCTCTTTCTTTAATTTTATCATTTCTTAATACCTTATCTTGCATTTTCTGAATATCTTCGATTTGTTTTAATTTATCAGCCCTTAAAATACTATCTGTTGCAATATCGATTGCTGCTATATTTATCTCTTGATCTAATTTTTCTTGTTTCTTTTGGAGAACATCTTTACTAGTACTATATAAAGCATCATACTGTGCATTCATAATTTTGTTTAAGTTTAAAATTTCTGATTCGTCTCTATTATACGCAATATAAAGAAGTTCTGATAATTCTTCAGAATCTAATATTTTACTAGTAATTTCTGATGTTCCTAAACTACTAGCAATATTTTGACATCTTGTATATAGCTCTGAAAAACACATATTATAAATTTCTTCTTTAGAATATCTATCTATATTTCCTCCAATTTCTGCAGAGTAGTAAGAAACAATTACATAAGTTCTCTGTTGTAATACATTTTTGTTTGAGCTTAATTTTTCAACATAATCTGTAATATCTATTCCATATTCTAGCACATTTATCTTTCTTCTTTTTTCAAATTCCAATTTTTCTACCAGAGCTTTATTGTTACGAGCATTAGCTTGAGCAATCTTAATATCAACTTTATCTATTTCTGATGCTAAACTATCAACTCTAGATTTATAATCATCTATAATGTCTTTTAAATTTAATGTTCTTGATTGAATATAAAGCTGTACAGGAAATCTTAACGTATTTAAAAATTGAACAAATCCTTCCTCTACAGAAATTTTTTCTTGTTCAGACATTAAGTCATAATTTACACCATTACATTGAAGTACCATTATGTATTGTGTTCCATTTTTTCTTACTATCATATCATCAACAATCTCGTCAAATTCCATAAATTCAAAAATCGATTTTCTATCAAGCTCCCCTTGAAATCTACCATATGGCACTATTTTTTTTTCTTCTTTTTTTGTATTATCTCTATCTTCAATCAAATTTACTTCTTCTTTTGATTTTTTTTGACGCACTTGTTTTGAATATACAGCTAAATATACATATAGTCCAAAAAAAAGAATCATTATTCCTACCAATAAGACTATTAATAATTTAAATATTGGAATATATTCAACCATCTATTTTTCCTCCTTTGTATATGTATATATTTTTCTATTTTTCTTAAATTTTATATATCTTAATATTATCTCTCCAATTTGCTCTCCACCAATTCTTTTAGTTATTGGAATAGACACAATTGTTGGAATCTTTAAAGCTCCAATTGCCCAACCCAAAAGACCACAAATTCCCATTGCTATTAATCCAGGAATTTTCATACCAAGTGCTGAAAAGCCAAGGAAAAATAAAGCTCCTACTCCCGCTCCAATTGAAGTAGATATTAATGACTTAAATGTAAAAATATATAAAATTCTTGTTTCACCCTTATAATTTCTAGGAATATAATATGTTCCCATAAGTTCCTCCTTTGTATTTTTATCCAATTGTACTAGATAGTAATCTAACTAAAATTGACCAAATTGAAAATCCACCAAAAATTATAATTCCAGCTACAGCTAAACCTATTAACTGTTCTTTTAATTTTGCTTGTTTTTCTGGAGATGAAACCATATATACAATTCCTATATAGCTTACCCCTCCAACTAAAACTCCTGCTCCAATATATACTAAAATTTTGCCAATTTGTGAAAAGCTTTCACCAATCGTATTTAACTCAGTTAGACTAGCCGTATGTGAACCTTTTTCTATAAATTTATTTGCATCTTCAAAATCAAGAGAATATACTGGTAAACTACTTACTAAACAATAAAATATTGTTAAAATTAGTATTAGAAATAATATCTTTTTTTTCTTTATTATCATCTCATCACCTCTACTAATCATAATTAGACTATTATATTTTATTATACATTAACCTTCAACATTTTTCAACAATTTTCCTAATAATTTAACACTTGTAACAAAAATGTAAAAAAAGGCGCATTAAACTTAATTTAACACACCCTATTTTTATAAATTATTAATCAATTGTAGATGCAAAATTAGCAACTATTTGTACTAAATTTACAGCTGAAAATAATATAATCGCACCAATAAGTAAAGGAGCTATTTGTTTCTTTACATCTGCTTTTTCATTAGGAGCAGCAAGCATATATTTTATTCCAAGTACACTAATCATAATTAGGGAAATTGCAGTTCCAACTATTTGTATAAATCCAATTACAATATTAATTAATTCTCCTAATTTTCCAATTGATACATTATCTTCTCCATTTTGTTGATAATCTTTAATTCCCTTCATTGCAGTTATTGCATCATCCATCGTTGGACTATCTGCATTAACAAAATTAGTAAAGCTTAGCAACATAAACAAAATTAAAAAACAAATTAAAATACTTATTATTCTAGTTTTCATTATGGAAACCTCCTTTTATGGTTCATCTCCGAAATGCGGTTAATGCGACTCTTTGTATTATTGTCAAAATTCCTGTAGCAGCAATTAGTATAAAAGCTCCAATTATATAATTAACAGCATATTCCTTAATAGTAGCTTTTTCACTAGGAGCTGCTAACATTATTTTCATTCCAATAACTATGAGAATTATTATTGCAATAGCCAGACCTACAATTCTAACAGCTGTTACTGCATCTAATAATAGTTCAGATACGGCTATTTTTGTTTTTTCAATCTCCGGATTATCTAATTTTCCATCAAATTGTTTAACATTAAATTCTGCTAAAACAAAATTATTTAAAACAACAGATAATACTATTAATACTATTAAAGAAACTAATATTTTATATGATTTTAAAGAAAAGAGTTTCATTATTACCTCCTCCATCTTTATAAATTTTGTGAAACATTTTGTTCAAAGCGCTTTTCTATAATTAATTATTAAAAATTTCCAGCAAATTTTTGTATAATACCTAAAATTTGAGTAGAACCAAATAAAATTAACGCACCAACTACAAATGGAATTGCATGTTTTTTTATTTCAGCTCTATCACCTGGAGCAGATATCATATATTTCATAGCAACAACAGTTAGCATAATTAACGCAATACCTGTACCAATTATTCTAGTAATATGTAATATAGATCCAATAATATTTGTTACTTTATCGTTTAAATCTGTATCACCTTCAGCTTCAAACTGATTTATATCCCATATTCCAGATGAGCCTCCAGATGGTTCCTCTGCATATTCTTCTGTGGGTTCCTGCTTACCATAAACAAAATTTATATTAGAAAAAATAAATACAAATAATATAAAAAATACAAATAAATATCTAAATAACTTTCCAGATTTCATAATAATAATTTCCTTTCTTTTTACAATTTACTAAAAATTAAAATTTTACTATTACTAATTAATCATTAAATTTATTAAAAAAGTCAACTAACATCTTTAAAATACCTGAAGAAGCAAATAATACTATTGCACCAATAATATATTGAATTGAACTTTTTTGTATATCTGCCCTATCTCCAGGAGATGCAATCATATATTTCATACTTATAACCAAAATCATTATTAAAGCTATACCCATTCCTACTATTCTAAAAACAGATATTACTATTACAGCAACTTTTTTTATAGGATCTGAAATCATGCCTTTTTCACTATTTTTACCATAATTAGATAAACTAAAATTTTCATTATCAGCAAAGGAAATAGCTGTAAAAAAATTAAACATAATAACTAATGATAAAATAATTATTATCCACTTAAAAATCAGCTTTTTCATTGGTCTTCTCCTTTTGTATTTTATACTTTAATTATACAACAAATTTCTACATTTTTCAAGAAACTTTTGCAAAGGTTTGGTAAACTTATTAATACTGTGCAGTACGTTGTTTAATGTACTTTTATGCAATAAGAATATTATACTTTTATATTGTATAAAAAAAAGCGCTCTTTTCCTTTCAAAATCGAGCGCTTTTATGTAATTATTTTTTTCAATAAGATTAAGTTGTAGTTGCTTGTATATTATTAGAAAAGTTCTTAATAATTCCTAAAATACCAGAAGCAGCAAATAATACTATAGCACCTACTATATATACAACAGCATGTTTCTTAATTTCAGCTTTATCGCCAGGAGCAGCAGAAATATACTTAATAGCCAAAACAATTAACATTATAATAGCAACACCAGTTCCAACTATCTGAGCAATATTAATTATACTTCCAACTACATTTGTAACACTACCACTAGCACCTGTGTTATCTACAACATTTTTAAACTGATTAATGTCTAATCCATCTGAAAAAACATTTCCTACAAGAGATACTACAAAAACGATGGCAAGTAACATAACAACTATTTTAATCATTTTCTTTGTCATAATAAAATCCTCCTTTTTCTCTTCTACACTTATGTTAAGTATACCATATTTTTCAAAAAAAATCAAGCTACTAACATAAATATTTTCGCTTCGATATTTTTATATTAACATATTGAATTTTTTTTGTAAATAGATTTTTTAAAAAATCTTGCTTTTTTTGTCGAAAACTTTTATAATTATTTTAATTTATATTTATTTTTCTTATTTTTAGGCATTATAACTATAGAAAATACAAGTAATATTCCTCCAATAATTATAAGATATATACTTATCATTGAATGTTCTACATCACTTCCAGCTATTAATTCTGATGTATACTCTATTTCATCAACATTGTATTTTATTGTACCTATAACTTGACCTTTTAAAATAGGTGCTAATATTTTTTCTTCATATACAATTTCTGGTTTAATATCCTCTGCCAATATATCTTTATTTTTAAGTACAATAATAGAATCTTTAATATTTACATCTAATTTTTTTGTAGCTTTTGTTGCGTTTTTAATTTCTATTTCATCTATTTTTGAATCTTTTTCTTTTAAAGTAATTTTTTCATAATTATTATAATCGTAATTAAATAAATCTATTGAATCTAAAAATCTATAACTTAACCCTTCTTCTGTTAATTCACAGTTTAGAACAACATTAATAAATTCAAGACCATCTTGAGATGCACATGAAATCAAACAGTTCCCAGCTTGGCTTGTAAAACCTGTTTTTATTCCGATTGCATTTTTATAATAATAATTATCTGCTCTATTACTGTTATTATAAATAATTAATTTGTTTGTATTTGTAAATGTTCTATTATTTTCTGGATAAACTTCTGTTGGTGGTAGAGAAAATTTAGTAGTAGAAACAATTTTTCTAAAAGTATCATTTTTCATAGCTTCCCTAGCAATTAAATATAAATCATAAGCTGTTGAATAATGTCCATCATTATGTATTCCATTTGGGTTAACAAAATGTGTAGTTTTACATCCGAGTTCCTCTGCCCTAGTATTCATCATTGTTGCAAAACTTTCTACTGATCCTGCAACATGTTCTGCTAAAACATTTGCTGCTTCATTTGCAGAAGGTAGCATTAAAGCATATAGCAAATCTTTAACTGTTATTTCCTCTCCAACCTGCAAATTTGCATTTGAATATCCATTTGGTACAGCTTTAATTGCTTCATAGCTTACAGTTTCTTTTTCATCAAGGCTACAATTTTCTAAAACTAAAAGAGCTGTCATTACTTTAGTTGTAGATGCAGGAAACATTTTTTCATAAGCATTTTTTTCATAAACAATTTTTCCCGTAGAAATTTCTACGGATATAGCTGCTTTTGCATTTATATTTGGTTCTAATGCAAAAGAGCTTTTACAAAATATAAGACTTGAAATTATTAAAATAAAAATAACAAATATTTTGTTTTTATTTTTCATAACAGCTTTTTCCTTCCATATTCTTTTCTTGTATATTTATTTAAATATTTTTTCATAGTTCACTAAAGCCATCAATACGCTATCCAAAGTTTTAATTAACTGTAACTTCTTTTTTTATATATATTTATAATACTTTATAAAAAACAAAAATTCAATATATCTTCTTTTTTATTTTTGAAATTATATTTAATTTTTGAATTATTACTAATTTATATTTATCTTTCTTGTTTTCTTATTTATACTTTTTTATTTTTCTTGTTTTTTCTTATTATCCTATTTTTTTATTATATTACTTATAGCATTAAAACTCATGGACTTTATAATAAATAAGAATATCCAAAAGCTTCAAGCATATTACATAAAAATATTTTAACCGTACAGTTTATCTGCCAAATCAAATTTCGTATAAATTGCTAGCTCTATATATTAAAAAACAGCTATTTTAGTTTAGATAAAAATTTTGAAATAATTTTAATAAAAATTTAAGGAGGTTATTTTGATAAAAAATTTAAATAAAAAAGTTTTAAAAATTTCTATTTTTATAATAATTACAATTATTTGTATTGCATATTATATTAAAGATACTAATAATGAAAATATATTAAATGAAAACATTTTTCTAAATAATTTAACTACAGAAAATATTTTTACAAATAATAGTAGTCCAAATTCAAATAATGAATTACTTTTAGAATCTGCTGAAAACAATTTAATTAAAATAAAAGTACATATTATTGGAGAAGTTAATTCTCCTGGGCTTTATGAATTAGAAGAAGGAGCTAGAATATACGATCTAATTCTAATTGCTGGAAATACAACACAAAATGCTGATTTAAACAAAGTTAATCTTGCTTATCAGTTATCTGATGGAGAAAAAATTTATATTCCTAGTATATTTGATGACAATTCTACATATATTTATAATGATGCTGGTGAAAACGTAATCTCTTCTTCAAATATTAAAACCACTACTAATAGTTCAAATTCAGCGGGAAAAATTGGAAAAATAAATATTAATAAAGCCAGTTTAGAAGAACTAGAAACAATTTCTGGAATAGGTTCAAGTTTAGCACAAAAAATAATAGAATATAGAAATTCAAACGGAAAATTTAGTTCTTTAGAAGATCTTAAAAATGTTTCTGGCATAGGCGAAAAAAAATATAACTCTATTAAAGAAAAAATTACATTAAATTAGACTAAAGATTATGAATTCAAAGTAAAAATATCTTTTTTTAATTCAGTTACAAATTCACAGCTGATACTAATTTATTAAAAGCTGAAAGAAACACATACCATGAAGTGTAACTGAATTTAGTTACAATTCACAGCTTATTTAATAAATTAGGTTACGATATAATTATTTTTGAAAAAAGCGCATTGATAGTGAGCAAGTTAGAAATTCTAATAAATTTTATGGAAAGAGTTCAAGACTTGTCCTTGGAAGGGTGCCATAAAATTTATGTGAATTTTTTTACGCAGTTCAGCTTGAACGAGCATTTTTGAAAAAATTATTATATCGTAACCTAAGAAATAAGTTTAAAAGACTGTGAATTGTAACGAATTTATAAATTCACTATATAAAATATTGAAAATCCCTTGACTTTCTATATATAACATAGTATAATTTGTTTGTTGTATTTATCGCGGGGTGGAGCAGTTGGCAGCTCGTTGGGCTCATAACCCAAAGGTCGTAAGTTCGAGTCTTACCCCCGCAACCAGTGTTTTTAATGTCAAAAGTAGCTCGTATCTAATGATACGGGCTGTAATATTTTTATTATTAATATATATGTTTTTGTATTTTAAAAAAATTTTATTAAAAATAAAAATCCTGCAACCCCATGTTTACAATAGATGAAGATTTTACAAAACCACCTACTCCAATAAATACTGACATCATAATAGCTGATTTAAAACTAGGCATTTTAAACCATTTAATTAAATAATACATACTAAGGGTACTAAACATATAAAGCAACATATAATAGTATTATAATGTAAACACTTAAATATGTAAAGAAAAATTTTACTGTTAAAAAAAGCTACTGTTCAGCAATATTTAAATAGTATACGCTAAAAGTATAAGGTTTTATATTAAAAAAAACGTACTTTTGTATAGCTTTTTATTAGCTTTATCCCAAAATACGTTTTTTAGTATGTATATATGCAATATTAACGCTATTATTTTAATTCTTTTTTAAAATATTTTTAAACAAAATATATTTATTTTAGAAAATATTCCTATGCTTATGTTTTTTTATTTCCAAAAATATCATTAGGATTAAATTTTTTTCTTTTTTCCGCTTCTTCTTCTATGAAATTTTTTCTCTTATAGTAATCAATTTCCTGTTTTCTTTTAGAATCAGCCCAATAATTATAATCAATCCAACATAAGAAATCCATTGCTTCTTTTGAAATATTATTCTCATTAAACAAATCATTTTTATTAATTCTAGTTTTAAATGATTTATTTCTTTTTTTTATTATTTGATTTAAAACATTTTCAGGAATTCTCATTACAGTAATTTTATCCATATAGCTTAAAATTTCATATACTTCTTCATACATATCTTCATTAGACATTATTTAACCCCTTAAAAAAGTATCCTCGCGTAAAATCTCTTCAATTGTTGGCCAACTTCCCTCTGCAGCTCTTTCTGGAGATACTTGTCCTTCAAAGTCATTTACACCTGGTCTTCTTTCTTCAGAACCGTTATTTAATGCTTTATCATTTCCCCTAGCAAAGCGTGTTTTTAATTTTTCTACATCAAGCAATCTATTATCATAAGATAAAAGCATACAATTATGTTGAGATGCCAATCTTGAAGCATACCAAAGATCATACAAATCTTTAATATAAGTTGCACGTTCATCACCATTTTGTATTCTTTCATCACATTTTTTAAAAACCTCTGTACGATTTAAATCACTAGAACATCCTATTTCTGCTAATAAATCTTCTGGAAAAGCAGGAAATTCAAAGTCTTTAGCAAGCCATTCATCTCTTGGTACTGCATTCCTATCAATTATTTCCGCTAATCCTACTGCTGCAGGATTCTGTAATATTTCTTTGTATGGAATTTCTCTTTTATATGCACTTGAATACATTGGACTTCCTTCTGGCTTATCCCATTGTTTAAGTGCTTCTGGAGCCCATGCATGAAAAACTATATCTCCATTTATTACCCCTGCTTCTACTAGCCCAGGATTATCTAAAAATTCCCCTACATCGATTGTATTTGGAAGTACAACTTTATATCCTTTATTAATCAAATCAAATATACTTTCTGGCGGTGTTGTTGTATTAATAAAAACAGTCGTTCCTTCACTAAATTTTTCGTAGTTTTCTTTATTCTCTTTACCTTCTTTATTCTCTTTACCTTCTAGTATTTCTAATATAATCTTATCATTACTTTCCATTATACTCATTTTCCTTTCCATAGGTATATATTTAATACCTAATTTAAATTTTACTATTTAAGTTTATCACAATTTACATAAAATGTCAAACTGGATTTTTTCTTAAAAATATACTTGAAAAAAAAATATATAATTGATATTATTATGAAGGAATAAAAAAAGGAGAAAAAATGTTGGTTAATCTCCAACATATACTGTAAACTTGAAAAAAGTCAAAATTAAAAAAAATATTGAAAATAATCAAATAAATCCATTAAGAATTAGTATAATAATCTTAATACGGAATAATGTTTGCAATTTTTGTTGCTAGATACGTTTCAGAAGAAGAATTTCGTCTTTGGGTTGATACTAATATATTAAAAAAAGAAATTGAACAAGATAGATTATCAACAATTGAATTAAATTATGATACAACGCCAAATATTTTTGCCTATGATAAATATATTGCAATTTTGAATAAAAATAAGCTTGCTTTATACTCTTCAGAAGGCTCAAAAACAGCTGAATTAGAAGTTAATATTTCTAAACCTGTTACAAGTGCCTCTGGTAAATATCTTATTTTAGCAGAAACAGGTGGATCTAGATTATATTTGATAAGTGGTAATTCTATTTTATGGAAAAAAGATGTTGAAGGAAATATTTCTAGAGTTAATGTTAATAAAAATGGATATGTTAGCGTAATAATTACTAATACAGCTTATAAATCTGTTGTAATTGCTTATAACAATTCTGGAAAAGAATTATTTAAAACATTTTTATCCTCAACTTATGCAATTTGCTCTGATATTTCAATTAATAACAAATATTTAGCAATAGGAGAAATTGATTTTTCTGGGACAATTGTGAAATCAAATGTAAAAATAATTTCTATTGCTCTTGCTCAAACAGAACCTGAAAAATCTGTTATTAACAAATATCAATCAGCTAGTGGTGAAATAGTTAGTAATATAAAATATCAAGATAAAGATTATGCTATTTGCATGTTTAATAAATATATACAAAAAGTTGGTATAAATAATAATGAAAGATTTTTAGATTTTGATAATAACTGTTTATTTGTAGATATAAATCTAAAAGATTCTGTTGCTATTGTAAAAAAACAATCATCAGGAATTTTTTCATACGAATATGAACTTCAAATAAAATCTACATCAAACAGTTTGGAAAATTTATATATTTTAGATAGCAACATTCCAAAAGATATATTGATTTTTGGAAATATTATTGGAATAGATTTAGGTACAGAGGTTCAAATTGTTAATTCAAAAGGACTTCTGCTAAAAAAATATAAATCAAATCAAGAAATTAAAGGTTTATCAATAGGACAAGATATAGTTGGAATTATTTATAAAGATAAAATTGAATTAATAAATATTTAGGGGGAAAAATAATATGGGAGTAATAAACTGGATAGCTTTTGGTGGAATATTAGTTGATTTAGTTATTATTTCAATTATTGCTTCAAACGCCTTTTTTGGGTATAGAAGAGGCTTAATTGGAGTAATATTTAAAATACTAACCTTTCTAATATCTATTTTAATAATGTTTGTTTTATATAAGCCTGTATCAAATACTATTATAGAAAAAACAAAATTAGATGAATGGTTATCTACAAAAATTTATCAAAGTATTGAAGGAACTAGTTTGGCTGATGGAGATTTTTCTGAATACCAAGAAAATAAAAAAGATAATATTTCAAAAGTTGTAATGGAAGAATTAGATTCTTTTGTAAAAGATGCTTTAAGTAAATCGGTTAATAATGTTGCTCAATATGTTTCTACAAATGTTGCAATTCAAATGATAAGAATTGGTACTATGTTATTATTATTTATGGTTAGTAGATTCTTTTTATTATTTATACGATTCTTTGCAGAAATTATTGCAAATTTGCCAATAATTAGAATGTTTAATAGATCTGGTGGATTAATTTATGGTATTATTAAAGGATTTTTAGTTACTTACGTAATTCTTGGAATATTCTCATTAGCCTCACCTCTAATTCTAAATTGGGGAATTATAGACGCAATTCAAGATTCTACTTTAGGTAATAAAATGTATAATGATAATGTGTTAATTAAAATTATTTCAAATAAAATTTAAATTATTTGTGAAAATAACCTTTTATACAATTAGAAAATATTACTTAGATATTGTATAAAAAAGAAAGGAAAATGATGGGATTGGAATTGGTTGAAAATAAAAAAAAGCTTATTCATATCGAATTAATTAGAGTATTAGCAGCTCTTTTAGTTATATTTAACCATACTGGACTAAATGGTTTTTTCCTTTTTTCTTCAAAACCATTTGCAACTATGCCATACTTTTTTTATATGACTTTTGCTGTTATTTGCAAAATTGATGTTCCACTTTTTTTAATGATAAGTGGAGCAGTTTTATTAAAAAAAGATCTTGAATCTAAAAAAATAATAATAAAAATATTAAGAATGATTTTAATTTTAACTATTTTCTCAGCATTTTTTTATATTAGATTACATTTATTAAATTATTCTAAAGTTTTCTCTTTTGGTGATTTTTTTATAAGACTATATAAAGGAGATATAATAATTCCATATTGGTATATTTACGCTTATATATCTTTTTTATTAGCGTTCCCTTTTCTAAGAGCAATGATTAAATCTTTACCAGACTATGGATACAAATATTTAATATGCTTAGCTATTATTTTTATTGGAATAATTCCATGTATACAGTATCGTTTTTTTAAAGGGAAAGTAGTTTTAAATCAATATGGCACTGTAAGTTGGCTACTTACAAATATTGTTTTATTCCCAATTATAGGTTATTATTTAGAAAATAAAATTGATATCTCAAAAATTAATAAAAAGCATATATTTATTTCATTAGCAATTTCTTTTTTATTAGTATTAGTTTCTTGTTATATGACATATATAAAACATCGTACTACTGGTGTTTGTAATGAAAACAAAACTCAAGATTTCTTAGATGTATTTTCATTACCAATTTGCATTTCTGTTTATTTATCAATTAAATATTTATGTAATGAAATATCTTTCCCAAATTGGCTAAATAAATCAATTTTATCGATTGGAAGTTGTTGTTTTGGTATTTATTTAATTCATATGTCAATATTAGAAAGTAAATTAATGAATAATTTATTAACTTTTCTAACAAAAGATATTATGCTTAATTACATGCTTTCAATTTGGTTGATTTGTATTTTAACTTTAATTATTTCATATACAATAATTTTTATAATTAAACTTATTCCTTATGCTAAAAAAATCTTATAATTTTTATGCTTAATATATAAACAAATTGAAGACTTAAAAAATTCTTAAAAAATTGTAACTTACTCATTATAAAAAATTTTTTATAATGAGTAAGTTACAATTTATAATTTATTTAATAAATTAGGCTATAATATAATTTTTAAAAAACTATTATATTATAGCCTAAAAAAGTATAGGATGCATTAAATTGTAAAAATATTTTTTTATTTTAAAAATTTTTATAATTGTAAAATTTAATTTTTTCAATACTTCTTTAAAAAACTAGTGAAGTTTAAAGTATTTTTATTTCATATTTACCCAAAATTGTAATAAATATTATAAATACAACACAAATTACCAACAAGAATTTTCGACATAATTCTTGTATAAAATTTTAAATCTGTTATAATGTAATTGTTGAAATATTATAAATAGGAGGTACAATTAATGGAAAATGAAAAATGTGTAAATTGTGCAGAAAAAAAACTTCAAGATGAAACAAGAGAGCTTTTACAAAAACATGAAAAAAGAAAAGATGGTTTAATAAAAATACTTGAAGAGGTACAATCAAAGTATGGTTATATTCCTAAAGTATCTCAATTAGAAATTTCAGAATATTTAGATATACCACTTGCAGAAATATATGGAGTAATTACATTTTATTCTAGATTTACTTTAAAACCAAAAGGAAAATATAATGTATCTATTTGTTTAGGAACAGCTTGCTTTGTTAAAGGCTCTAAAGAAATTTTGCAAAGTGCAAAAGAAAAACTGGGAATTGACGAAGGTGAAACAACAACTGATGGAAAATTTTCTTTAGATACTACTAGATGTATTGGTGCATGTGGATTAGCTCCTGTATTTACTATAAATGATGAAGTTTATGGTAATTCAACTGTAAAAAAATTTAATGAAGTTTTAGATGAATATATAAAAAAAGATTAAATTGATATAATCAAAAAATATATAGAAAGGAAAATGTTATTTAAACTATAACATTTGCTTAAAAGATATGAAAAAAACAATAGATGAAATTGAAAAAATTCGCTGGGAAAGAAGATCTGATTTGGATTTAAGAGTAAATAGAAATACTCCAAATACACAAAGACATATTTTAGTATGTAACGGTACTGGTTGTACATCTTCTAAATCTCCAAAAATAATGGAAAAACTTGAGCAATTAATAAAAGAAAAAAATATAGAAAATGTAAGAGTTATAAAAACAGGATGCTTTGGTCTATGTTCAAAAGGTCCTATCCTTATTGTTCGACCAGAAGATACATTTTACTCTTTAGTAAAAATAGAAGATTGTGATGAAATAATTAATTCTCATATTTTAGGTGGTCAAATTGTTCAAAGATTATTAACTAAAGATTTAAATGGAAATATTGTAAATAAGCTAGATGAACTTCCATTTTATAAAAAACAAAAAAGAATTGTTTTAAAAAATTGTGGTTTAATTAATCCAGAAGATATTGAAGAATACATAGCATTTGACGGTTATAAAGCTTTAATAAAAGTATTATCTTCAATGTCAAGAGATGAAGTTGTTGAAGAAGTATCAAAATCTGGATTAAGGGGTCGTGGAGGAGCTGGTTTTCCTACTGGAAAAAAATGGAGTTTCGTAAAAGCTGAAGAAGAAAACCAAAAGTATGTTGTTTGTAATGCGGATGAAGGCGATCCTGGTGCCTTTATGGATAGAAGTGTTTTAGAGGGAGATCCACATACTATTATCGAAGCAATGACAATAGCAGGATATGCAATTGGAGCAAATCAGGGTTACATATATGTAAGAGCTGAATACCCAATTGCAGTTAAAAGATTAGAAATTGCAATTAAACAAGCTAGAGATTATGGATTACTTGGTCAAAATATTTTGAATACAGAGTTTAGTTTTGATATAGATATTCGTCTTGGTGCTGGTGCATTTGTTTGTGGAGAAGAAACAGCATTACTTGAATCTATTGAAGGAAAACGTGGTCAACCAAGACTTAAACCTCCATACCCTGCTCATAGTGGTTTATGGGGAAAACCAACTTTAATTAATAATGTTGAAACCTATGCAAATATTACTCAAATTATTTTAAATGGAAGTGAATGGTACTCATCAATTGGAACAGAAACATCTAAGGGAACTAAAGTATTTGCTCTTGGAGGAAATGTAAATAATGTTGGACTGGTTGAAGTTCCAATGGGTACAACTCTACGAGAAATAATTTATGATATTGGTGGAGGAATTCCAAATGGCAGAGAATTTAAAGCCGCCCAAACTGGTGGCCCTTCAGGTGGATGTATTCCAAAACAATATTTAGATACTCAAATTGATTATGAAAGCTTAAAAGCAATTGGTTCAATGATGGGGTCTGGTGGTCTTATCGTTATGGACGATACAAAATGTATGGTTAATATTGCAAAATTCTACCTGGAATTTACAGTTAGTGAAAGCTGTGGTAAATGTACTCCTTGTAGAATTGGTACAAAAAGGATGCTTGAAATACTAGAAAAAATATGTGACGGTCGTGGAAATGAACATGATATTGAAAAACTAAAAGTTTTAGCAGACAGTATTGTAAAATCTTCTGTTTGCGGTCTAGGTCAAACAGCACCAAATCCTGTGTTAAGTACCATGAAATATTTTATGGATGAATATGAAGAACATGTAAAAGATCATAAATGTAAAGCAAAAGAATGTAAAAATTTAACTCAAATAGAAATTGACCCAGAAAAATGTAAGGGTTGTGATTTATGTAAAAAATCATGTCCAGTACAAGCAATTTCAGGAGAAATTAGGGAAATTCATACAATTGACCAAAACAAGTGTATAAAATGTAGAACTTGCCTACAAGCATGTCCTTTTAAAGCAATACACTAAACTTAAATTTTTAATAATAATGGTTTATAGGTATCCAAAAAACCTAAATATATATACAAGGAATATATTTAATATGATTAAGTTAACTATTGATAATATACCTGTAGAAGTTCAGGAAGGAACTACAATACTAGAAGCTGCAAGACTAGTTAATATCAACATTCCAACACTATGCTTTTTAAAAGATATTAACGAATATGGAAATTGTAGAATGTGTATTGTTGAAGTTGAAGGAAGAAATAACTTTGCAACTTCTTGTATTCAAAAATGTGAAGAAGGTATGGTAGTTCATACTCATACTAAAAAAGTTATGGATGCTAGGAAAATGGTTTTAGATTTAACTCTATCAAACCACCATAAAGATTGTTTAACTTGTGTCCGTTCAGGAAATTGTGAACTACAAAAACTTGCAATTCAATATAATGTCAAGGAAATTGAATATGCTGGGGAACAGTCTGAGCATACAGTTGATGATAAATCTCCATCAATTGTAAGAGACTTTAATAAATGTGTATTATGCAAAAGATGTGTGGCAACTTGTAAAAATGTACAAGATATTGGTGCTATTGAAGCTACTAACAGAGGTTTTGAATCATGTATTTCAACGGCTTGTGATGCAAGTTTAAATGATGTAGATTGCACTTTTTGTGGGCAATGTATTATGTCTTGTCCTGTTGGAGCTCTTCGTGAAAAAGATTCTACAGAAGAAGTTTGGAAAATGATACACAATCCAGAGTTATTTACGATTGTTCAAACTGCTCCTGCTGTTAGAGTTGCTTTAGGAGAAGAATTTGGATATCCTATTGGAACTAATGTTAAAGGAAAAATGGTTACTGCTTTAAGAAGATTAGGGTTTGATAAAATATTTGATACAAATACAGGTGCAGATTTTACAATTATGGAAGAAGCTAATGAATTTGTAGAAAGAATTTCTAACGGTGGAACTATGCCTATGATGACATCATGTTGTCCTGCTTGGGTTAGATTTGCTGAAAAAAACTATCCAGATTTACTAGAGCACTTGTCAAGTTGTAAATCACCTCATCAAATGTTCGGTGGTGTATTAAAATCGTATTACGCAAAAGTAAACAATATTGATCCTGCTAAAATTAGAGTAATTTCAGTGATGCCATGCATTGCAAAAAAATTTGAAAGAACAAGAGAAGAAATGGAATCTGATAATATTCGAGATGTAGATAGTGTTATTACAACTAGAGAATTAGCTAGAATGATTAAACAACATGATATTGAGTTTAGTGAACTTGAAGAAACAGAATTTGATAATCCTATGGGAGAAGCATCTGGTGCTGCAGCAATTTTTGGTGTTACAGGTGGAGTTATGGAAGCTGCTTTAAGAACAGCTGCTGATGTACTAGAAGGAAAAGATTTAGGTAGAATTGATTATGAAGCTGTACGTGGCAAAGAAGGAATAAAAAAGGCAACTGTTACAGTTGCTGGAAAAGAAATTAAAATTGTTGTTGCAAGTAGTTTAAAAAACGCAAGAATTATTATGGAAGAAATACGTAATGGAAAAGCTGATTATGATTTCGTTGAAATAATGGCATGTCCAGGAGGATGTATTATGGGCGGAGGACAACCAATTAAGAGTAGCAAACAAAGAGCTACTATAGATATCCATAAACTTCGTTCAGATAGTATTTATACAATTGATGAGAAAAGTACTTTTAGAAAATCTCATCAAAACCCCGCTATTATAAAAATTTATGATGAATTCTTAAAAAAGCCTTGTGGTGAACTGGCTCATAAATATTTACATACAGAATATAAGGAAGAACCTAAATACAATATATAAGCTTTTGAAAATTTTTTCAATTTTTAAAATGTGTAGTTTAGTTACCTATTAAAAAAGCGACATGCCTGTCGCACACAAAAAGTCCTATAATTTATGGTTATAGGACTTTTTTATATAATAGTCATCATTTACTATTATATAAAAAGGGCTTCGCCCTAGGTATTGTATTACTTTTAATTATATTATATTTAAGTATCACCATGTTCATGTTTGAATCTTGCATTATATACTTTTTTACAATTTTTTAATAAATAATCGGTTTCTTTTTTTCGTTGAAAAATGTTGTATAATCGTTCATTTAAGGCTTCTAAAGAGCTATAATTATATAAAACGCTTCTAGGTAATGGATACGATAAACCGTTGTTTTTTAGATATTGCTCAAATGTTTGAATTTTGCTTTCTAAAGCTCTTTTAAGTAATTCTAGTTGATCTAATCTATTTCTAAGTTCTTGTAATTCACTAGGCTTATCATCTTCTGAACCAGAATTATCAAATAAATTGGGATCAGGTTTCCTTTCATTTATGATTTTTTTGCAAACACTTTGTAAATTTTGTATTCCTTGAAAAGATATATCCAAATATTGTTGAATAATTGAATCTTCTTTAAAAGACAAATAATCAAGATAACCATATCTCTTATTATAAGTAACTGGTACTCCTGAAAATAAAATAATATCAGAAATCGCTTGATATGTTGGGATATCCCATCCATAATAAGAAACATACCAATCGCTCTCTTCAACCTTTAAAAAAATAGAATCTCCATTTTTATAATATTCACCATTTGAAAATTGAACTAAGTCTCCATCATCAGATCTATTAACATTTAACAATAAATAAAGTTCTCCATCATCTTCATCATAGTAATAATAATTTTGTGTATAAGGTTTATCATTTATTCCTGGATATGTATAAAAACATGTACCTTTTACTTTTCTTAATTTCTTATCACTAATTTTTTTGTGTAAATCATCTTGTTTTGTTTTTCCAGGCGCAGTTAATGGCATAAATAATTTAAATCTGTATACATTATCTCCACAAACTTCAAACTCACCATTTGCTATATTTCTAAAATCATCAATTGATGTACCACATATACATGGACGAATTCCCATTCCACGGTCTGTAACACTGGTTGCCCCTATTTCTCCTCTAGTATTAACAGTAAATATTTCAGGATGGGAATAATCCATTCCCCTTTCAGTTCTAGTAAAATAAGCAGCAGTTCTATCTCTTAATTCCCCTCCATCATTAATATATTTGGCAGATAGACCCATAGCACGTGCTAAATCAGCAAAATGAGGAGAAATTGGTGTATCCCCTTTTTTTAATGCTGGTAAAGGAGATGCCATACTTTGTTCCACAGAAAATCTTAAAGGTAATTGCATCATTGACATGTTTAATTTTCCTCCTTAAAATCTTTATAAATTAAAGAAATTATAACACATAATTATCATTTTGACAATATTATTCATATTTTTCATATATAATAAATCTTTCATCTTCATATAAAGTTTTTAAATTATTATTATCCTCTTCTTCAATTTTTGTATAAAGGTTAAAACTTTTATCTACTAACAATATATCAAAATTATATTGTTTAATAAATTGTTTATAATCTTTTTCGCCAGTAACACAAGCATCATAATAGTCTTTGAGTATTGTTGTATCATTATAATATGACTCAAAAATTTCTGATCTTGAATCCATAAATGTTTTTATATTATTAAATTCTAAATATGATCCTGAATTAAAACCATTAAATAATCTCTTTGTTGATAAATCAACATTTTCTAATAAATACTTTGTCGCATCTACAGGAAAAAAATATTTATTTATATAGTCACTATATAAATTTTTTTTAAAATTCCATGAGCCAAACAATACAGAAAATAAAATCACAATACAAATAATTATATTTTGTTTTTGCCTTAATAGTATTAAAATATTATTTTCACTATTATTTAAATAATTATTGAATAAAATTGCTAAAACTATTATTTGAATAGTAGTAACATAATAATAAGCTCTTTGAATAATTAGTGCTAATACTACCAATAAAATAACATAAAACAAATTATTAGTTTTTTCTTTTTCTGTATAAAAAATTATACTTAAGAAAAATGAGATAATACAAATAAAAAACGCAGTTTTTTTTGCAAGTTGTAATTCTGTAATAAAAACTATAGATTTTCCAAAAATAACATAAAATGGCAAAATATACGGTATAATACCAAATGGAGAGATCAATCCCTCAAGAAAATTAATCAACATCAAAAATACTATTTTTTTATAAATAGTTAAATCAATATTTTTTATTAAAGACATTTCTTTTGTTTTATCAAATATTGATAATATAAATTCTACAATATATGGAATATAGAATACAAAAAATATTAGGAATAGTGAACCATGAATATTTACAAGTAATATTGGAAGAATAAGCATAATTAAATAATATCTTTTTTTGTTTGTTTCAATTATTCTTTTTAATGAATAAAATTCAATTAAAAAAATTGTAAGTGATAAGTTAATTGTTCTAGCATATAAAAATTTTCTAGATAGAAAACAAGAGATTACTGTAAATATAAATGCAACATTAGAATTTTTATTTGTCAAATTCTTTATTATATAAAAAATCAAATTAAAATTTATAATATTACATATTATGGCAAATAAGTAAATACCATTAAAATTATATGTATTGTATATTTTATATACTAAAATATTATATAAGTATCTTACATTAACATATCTTAAATTATTATGATATGTTAATGTATCAACATCTGAAAGACCATATTTTGTAACATTTTCTCCAAGTTTAATTGAAAAAAACATATCTATATCAATTGTTTTTTTAGTAAAAGATATAGTTAAAAATACTATAATTATTACAAATAAGATATTTTTTAATACTTGATTTTTTTTTCCCATTTAAGCTCCATAATATGATTTTAAATATATTTCTTTTATATCTGATATTAATGGATATCTTGGATTAGCTCCTGTACATTGATCGTCAAATGCTTGTTCACTCATTTCATCAATACTATCCAAGAAAGCCTTTTCTTCTATTCCATAATCTTTAATAGAGTGTTTAATTCCAATTGAATCTTTTAACTGATTAATTTTTTCTAATAATTTCTCTAATTTTTCATTGTCGTCTGCTCCATTAATACCCAAAGCTTCAGCAATTTCAGCATATCTTCTTAAAGTGTGTGGATATTCATATTGTGGAAATGTTCCCATTTTTTCTGGAATTTCAACCGAGTTATACTTCATTACTTGATTTAAGACAAGTGAAACTGTAACACCATGTGGTAAATGGTGGAAAGCTCCTAATTTATGTCCCATTGAATGTGCTATTCCCAAAAATGAATTTGCAAAAGCCATACCTGCAAGAGTTGCAGCATGTGCCATTTTTTCGCGAGCTTCAGGATCCTCTGCTCCTTTTTCATAAGCTCTTGGTAAATACTCGAATATTAATTGTATTGCCTTAATAGCCATACTATCTGTGAATTCTGTTGCCATCATTGATGCATATGCTTCAATAGAATGGACTAAAGCATCAACACCAGAAGCTGATGTTAAACCTTTTGGAGCATTCATCATTAAATCACTATCAACAATTGCCATGTTTGGTAGAAGCTCATAATCAGCAAGTGGATATTTAACGCCTGTATTTTCATCAGTAATAACAGCAAACGGAGTTACTTCTGAACCAGTACCTGCTGATGTTGGTACCGCAATAAAATAAGCTTTCTCCCCCATTTTAGGGAAAGTATATATTCTTTTTCTAATATCCATAAACCTCATAGCCATATCAAAAAAATCAACATCAGGATGCTCATATAAAACCCACATAACCTTTGCTGCATCCATTGCAGATCCACCTCCCAGTGCAATAATACAATCTGGTTTAAATTCTTGCATTAGTTTAGCGCCTTCTTTTGCACATTTTAAATTTGGATCTGGAGCAACATTTGAAAAAGTTGTATGTTCTATTCCCATTTCATTTAACTTATCTGTTACAGTTTTCGTATAACCATTTTCAAAAAGAAAAGTATCTGTTACAATAAAAACTTTTTTCCTATTCATAACATATTTTAATTCTTCTAAAGCAACCGGCAAGCAACCTCTTTTAATATAAATCTTTTCTGGGACTTTAAACCAAAGCATATTATTTCTCCTTTCAGCAACAACTTTTATATTTAGTAAATGTTTCATACCAACATTTTCTGAAACTGAGTTTCCACCAAGTGTACCGCAACCAAGTGTTAATGATGGGGTAAGTTTAAAGTTATATAAATCACCAATTCCTCCATGTGATGAAGGTGTATTTATTAATACTCTACATGTTCTCATACTATTATAGAATTTTTCTATTTTTTCTTTTTCTGTATGAGCATTTATATAAAGTGATGATGTATGTCCAATACCGCCATCTTCAACAAGTCTACTTGCTTTTGAAATTGCATCATCAAAATCTTTTGCCCAATACATAGCTAAAACAGGAGATAATTTTTCATGTGCAAATTCTTCTGAAATATCTACACTTTGAACTTCACCAATTAATATTTTAGTATTTTCAGGAACCTCAAATCCGGCAAGGTTTGCAACTGTAATTGCCTTTTGCCCTACTATTTTAGAATTTAAAACACCATCTATTAAAATTGTTTTTCTAACCTTTTCAACTTCATCTTGATTTAAAATATAGCAACCTCTTTTTGCAAATTCAGCTTTAACATCATTATAAATTTTATCTAAAACAATAACAGATTGCTCAGATGCGCAAATCATACCATTATCAAAAGTTTTTGAATGAATTATAGAGTTTACAGCTAAAACTATATTTGCAGTATCATCAATAACTGCTGGTGTATTTCCAGCTCCAACTCCAATTGCTGGCTTTCCACTAGAATATGCTGCTTTAACCATTCCAGGACCACCTGTTGCTAAAATAACATCAGATAAACCGCATAACTAAATTTGTAAGTTCTAATGATGGAACATCTATCCAATCAATAATTCCTTCTGGAGCACCAGCTTCAATTGCAGCCTCTAATACTACTTTAGTTGCTTCTATAGTACATTTTTTAGCTCTAGGATGAGGGCTTATTATTATTCCATTTCTTGTTTTAAGTGATAATAATGTTTTAAAAATTGCAGTTGATGTAGGATTTGTTGTTGGAATAACAGCTGCAATAACTCCAACCGGTTCAGCGATTTCTTTAATTCCATAAGCTTTATCTTCATTTATTAAACCACATGTTTTTTCATTTTTATATTTATTATAAATGTATTCAGAAGCATAGTGGTTTTTTATAACCTTATCTTCAACAATTCCCATTCCTGTTTCTTCAACTGCCATTTTTGCAAGCGGTATTCTTGCTCTATTTGCTGCTAAAGCAGCAGCTCTAAATATCTTATCAACTTTTTCCTGTGAAAATTGTGAATATTCTTGTTGAGCTTTTCTTACCCTCTCTATAGTTTTTTTCAGTGTTTCCTCACTATCAACTATCTCATATTCTTTTGACATTTAATATTTCCTCCCATAAATTATAGTTTTTAATTTATCTTTATTATGCCCTTTTCTATTTGATTTATTAAAGCTTGTGACACATTTAACATCGAAATTTTGCTTTAGCAATTATATTATATAAATGATAAAAATATAAATCAATATATTTTAAAAATTTATTTTTTCCATATATAACTAGATGTTACAATTTACGGCTAATATATATTTCAGCTTTTAATAAATTAATATAATTCATAAATTCTAAGTTACAAAATTACTTGACCTAAAAAAAAATTATGGTTATATTATTTATAAGTATTTTTTACATTTTGGGGGACTATTTTAAAATTTGAAAACAATTAATTTTGAAGGACTAGGTATTAGCTTTAATATAAATAATGTATTTTTTAATATTAATGGATTTAAAATATATTGGTATGCACTTTTTATTGTCATTAGTATTCTTATTTCACTATTGTTTTGTAAAAGAGATAGCGGTAAATACCATATTAGTTTTGATGATATACTAGAATTATATTTATTTATTTTACCAATATCAATTATTTTTGCGAGACTATATTATGTTTTATTTAATCTTAATTACTATCTAATAAATCCATTAGAAATCTTAAATATTAGAAATGGCGGATTAGCTATTTATGGTGCAATTATTGGTGGAATAATAACAATAATTATATTTTGCAAAAAAAAATGTTTAAAAATATTAGACATTTTAGATTATTTGATTCCATATCTTGCGTTAGGTCAAAGTATTGGTCGATTAGGAAATTTTGTAAATGAAGAAGCATATGGAACAGAAACAACAAATATTTTTAGAATGGGAATTTTTAAATCAGGAACTTATATTCAAGTACATCCAACTTTTTTATACGAATCTATTTGTACTTTTATTATTTTTGTTATTCTTTTTAAGAAAAAAGAAAAAAGGAAATATCCAGGACAATTGACATTTTTATATTTCTTTTTATATGGAATAATACGTGCAATTATAGAAAATTTTAGAACTGATAGTTTAATGTTTAAAACAATACGAGTTTCACAACTACTATCTATTTTTTCAAGTATAATATTTGGAATCATTCTTTATAAAAAATATAAACAAAATAAAAAAACAGATATTAATAATTAATTATATTTTAACAGAATACACATAATAAAATGATTTCAACATCATATATATTAAAACTATACACTAAATTATCTATCTTAAAAAAATGTTTCCAAAACATAAAAAATATGCTATAATATAAATAATTTAACTATTAATTTATTTTATAGTTCTAATTAATAAAATAATAGGAGTAAAACTATGGTATATCTTTATCCAATTCCACTTATTCTAATATTTTCTCTAGTTTACATAGTATGTAAACAATGGGATTTGAAAATTTTTGCATTAATTTCAAAAATAATAATAATAATATCTGTTATTTTTTTCCTAATAACTTTTGCAAGCCATTTAGGATATAATATTCCAGTAATTAGCAATTTTTTTAATAATTTAATATAATAATAATTTAAATTGCAACTACTAAACAATAATTATACAATATTTTATATCATTCTGAGTAAATGTATAAGATATTTATTATTATAAAATAATAAGTTATTACTTCCCTCTTCTATTTAAATTTTTAAAATACTATTATATCTATAAATATTAAAATAATTTAAACTATT
>JAFXMI010000006.1 GCA_017530505.1 Clostridia bacterium
CTTCTTGAGCTGGTGCCTCTTCTTCTTCCTCATCCCATGGAGCTTCTTGGGCTGGTGCCTCTTCTTCTTCCTCATCCCATGGAGCTTCTTGGGCTGGTGCCTCTTCTTCATTAGTGATTAAAAATGTTTTTACATAACTTCCAGAATAGTTTCCTTCTCCTGTTATTGTAATAATTAACTTTTCTTCTCCTATTTCTAAATCTTTAACGTTTTCATATTCTAACATATAGTCTATATTTTCAATTAATAATTTATCTTTATCTGTTACAGTTGGTCTAATTTCCGTTTCTTTATATATTATATCATCATCTGATGAAACATTAAATTCTATCGTACAATTATTTATATCCTTTCCAACTATATAAAAATAATGATCTTCATCTAATTTTGTATAAGGATATCTAATTCCTTTTGCATTAACGTTAGCTAGTCCAGCATTTATATTATTACTATACGTTAATTCATAATCTGTTCCTTCTTTTAATATACTTGATATAACATATTGATTGTAAATTGTAGACCATCTATATTTTGTCACACGAACTTCAGGTTCAATTTCTTCTCCTGTATATCTATAACAGTAAAAAGTATTACCAACTCTTTCCCAATCACCAATAACTTCAAGTGTATAATATACAGGGTGTACATTTGTTGATATCTCTGTATTTGATGTTGGTGTTACAACTGGGTTTGGTGGTGTTGAACTAGATGTTGGTGATGGTGTTGGTGTTATGTTTGGATTTGGTGCTGATGAGCTTGATGTTGAATCTTCATTATTAGGTTTTATAATAAAAATACTTTGAAATGTTTTTATTATCTTTTTAAAAAAACTATTTCCTTCTACAACTCTATTATTTTCTATTATAATTTCATCATTAGCTTTTTGTGTAGCATAAACATTAGAAGTTTTTAAAGTTATTTGTAATAATAATAACAAGGCAATTAATACAATAAAAATTTTTTTATACTTTTTTATCATTTTATGCTCCTTTCTATTAATTCATAATTTTATTTTATCACTAAAAGCCCTAAAAGTCAATATTTTCCAATCAGTGTTTTTTTCGTTTGTACCCATTTTTTCAATATTATAGACAGGAATCTTTAACATACTAAATCTCCTAAAATTTCAATTTCTCTATAGTCAAATACAGAAATTTGTGTTATATTATTCATAGATTCTTAAACTCTTTTGTTTGTGTTTTTTAGCAACTACATTATATCTAATGTGAGTTAAAAAATCTATAAAAGCGCTTGATTTTTCAAGTGTTTTTACTGCTTTTGTCGTAATTTTTCTGTTTTGTTATTTTTCAGTATATTTATATCTTCAATATGTCTTAACTTCGTGTCGTTACATTAATATTACAATTTTTAAGCTTACGGTTTCATACTGTTTGAACTAGCGAAAATATTCGTAAACTATTTTAATATTTTTTAAACAGTTTTTATTCAATTTTTTCCTAAATAAGTAAAAAATATTGATATTAAATACAATAATTTATATAATATAATTAATATAATTATTTAAAGATACTATAATTACTTATTTATAAAATTATACTATATAAAACAATAGAAAGGCATACTAAATTAAACCAAAACTACTAATAAATTTTAGGTATGTAATATAAAAAATATGGATTTAAAACTATTATACCAAGCAATAATTAAATATTTATTAGGTTTAATTATTGTGGGAGTTCTTATATTCCTACCAGCAGGAACTATAAATTATTGGAACGGATTTTTACTAATTTTACTATTATTTATTCCAATTTTTATTGTAGGATTTTTTTTAATGATAAAGAATCCAGAATTATTAAAAAAAAGATTAAATTATAGAGAAACAGAAACTGAACAAAAAAAAGTAATATTATATAGTAGCTTAATGTTTTTATCAGGATTTATAATTGCTGGATTAAACTATAGATATAATTGGATTAAACTACCTTATACAATTATTATTGCATCTTCAATATTGTTTTTAATTGGATATTTTTTATATATAGAAGTCTTAAGAGAAAATACTTATTTATCACGTATTATTACTGTTGAAGAAAATCAAAAAATAATTGATACAGGTTTATATAGTATTATAAGACATCCAATGTATGCTTCTAGTATTTTATTATTTTTAACAATACCACTTATTTTAGGTTCGATTATTTCTTTTATTATTTTTCTAAGTTATCCATTAATAATTGCTAAAAGAATAAAAAATGAAGAAGAAATATTAGAAAAAAATTTGGTAGGATATTCAGAATATAAGAAAAAAGTTAAATACAAAATAATTCCATTTATTTGGTAATAACTATTTAACCCAAATATACTAATAGTTATGAAAAAAATTATGATATTTTTTGTAAAAATATAAATAAGAAAGATAAAGGTAAAAAAATGGGAAGTAAAAATAATAAAAGAAAACCTGTTCCTCTTGATGAAAAAATTGAAATATTTAAAGATTTTTTAAAACAACCTGAAGACCAAAGAGAGCCATTAAGAGGAAGTACTATTTTTAAAGGATATCCTATAGGACATTGGGCAATTCAAATTAGAAGTCAAGCAAAAAATATAGGCAAAGCAAAAAGAAATTATAAGATTTCCGAGGAACAATTAAAAAAATTAGAGGCCTTGGGAATTTTAGAAAAACAGACTAATAATATCACAATAGATGAAAAAATAGCAGAATTAATAAAATGGAATCAAGAATATCCTCAATTTTGTCCAGCAAGAAATACTCCTTTATTGGCTCCATTGCCAACTGAATTAAGTGATAGATTTAATAAGATGTGTGAAAACTATGATTATGTAGTAAAAAGGCAAAAAAATTTTAAAGTACTTACACCAGAGCAATTTAATGCATGTAAAGAAGGGAATGTTAGAGGTTATTTTGGATACCCTACAAAAATAGAAGAAATAGCACATAAGTATATGCAAACTCCTGATATGATTGACTCTTCTTTAATTGACCCTGAAAATTCAAGATATAAAACTATTGATAAATTTATTATACATGAGATAGAAACTGTTAATTTGGGTTTGCTTCGTCAATTTTATGAAGTTAATTTAAGAGGTCACAAAGGATTTGAACTATTACTTCGTGAAATATTTGGAGACAAAACTTTACGGTATATATAATCGCGAAACTATTATGAAACAGCTTGATAAATTACCAAAAAAACAAAAAGATGTAATAATAAATATGTATAGATTAAATGAACCAGATGTAATAGATATAAAAAAGCCTAAATCAACAAGAAGTGTTGGAAAAATAATGGGAATTTCATCAATTTTTGTAAGTACTCTTTCAAGAAATGCATTTGATAAATTAAGGCAAAATATACTAGATTTAGGTGTTACAATTATTCCTCCCTTTACGGGACAATTAAGTGGAGATAATAAACAAAAAATAGTTAGTGCTTTAGGAAACTATGTTTTTACACCATCACGAGATTATCATGAACCAGTTGAATATACTCCTAATAATTTAAGTGAATTAGTTAAATTATGTCAGGATTTAAATAGATTTCAAATGACAGAAGATTTAAAAGGGGAAAATACAAAATTAGATTATTTACATGAAATAGAAGAACAAATTATATTTGGAAATATTCCTCTTGAAAAAATGGGTTTAAGTGCTAGATCCTATAATACTTTATCTAAAATGGGAATAACCGATATAAGAAAACTTCTAGATTTATATAATCAAGGTTCCCTAGATAGAATAAGAGGGCTTGGCAAAATAAGTATTGATGAAATAAAACAAAAAATTAAAACATATCAAGAACTACTAGAAGTGATAAGTAGAAATAGTCAAAGAGGTAAAAATCCAAATAAAAATTCTTTTAATGCAAGCCAAACAAACTCTATTGTTGAGAAAAACTCGCAAGCTGAAAATAATAATTTTACAGGACAAACAGAAATTTCAGATAATAATACAACTCCATCTCAATTGGATTTGTTAAAACAAAAAAAGCAATCTTTAATGAAAAAACTAGATGAACTCCAAAGACTTTCAAAAGAAGCTCTATCCCTTTTAAATGCTTTGGCTCCAGGATTAGAACTTGAATATTATCTTAACTAGATATACTATTAAAACAAAAAAGGAAAAAATAATGAAAAATAATATGATGATAAAATCTCAAAAAAATAATATATTTAGAAAAATACTAAATTTTTTTAAAAAGTCATTTTGTAAAAATCAAATAGTTAAAGATTCTTTAGAAAAAAATCAAGAAACAATAATAATAAATAATAATGATGATATAAATAAACTTAAGCAAAAAAGAAAAATTATTGATTTACAAATAAAATATGAAAATAATATTATTAAAGAAGAAGAATTAACTGAAGAAGAAAAAGAAAATTTAATTAATTTATATAAAGAACAAATTTCTACACTTGAAGATAATATTCAAATAGAGTTAAAAAAATTAGAATTTTATAGACAAAAAATATTAGACACTAAAAAAAATGCTAAAAAATAAGTAAAAAATTCTTGCAAATATTTATAAAAAGTGCTATAATTATTAAGCATTTAGGTAGAATTTATGTTCTACTTATCCTTACTTACTGTTATAAAAGAGTAGGTTATAATCCAAAAGGAGGTGTAAATAATGAATAAATACGAAGCTTTATTTATTATTAATCCAAATGTTGAAGAAGCTGGAATTAAAGAATTAATAGAAAAATTTTCAACATTAATTAATAGTAATGGTAAAGTTGAAAGCGTTGAAGAAATTGGAAGAAAAAAATTAGCTTATCCAGTTAAAAAAAATCTAGAAGGATTTTATGCTTTAATCAACTTTGAATCAGATGGAACTATAATTTCTGAATTAGAAAGAAATTTCAGAATTACAGATGAAGTCATCAAATTTATCGTAATAAAAAAAGATAAAAACTAATTATTATTTGAAAGGTAGAAAAATTATGAATAAAGTAATTTTAATGGGAAGATTAACTAGAGATCCAGAAGTAAGATATACTCAAACTAATAATACATTAGTTGCATCTTTCAGTTTGGCTGTTAACAGAAGATTTGCTAAACAAGGAGAAGAAAGACAAGCAGACTTTATTAATATTGTTGCTTGGAATAAAACAGGTGAGTTTTGTAGCAAATACTTTAAAAAAGGTCAACAAGTTGGTATTATCGGAAGAATTCAAACTCGTAATTGGGATGATGAACAAGGGCAAAAACATTATGTAACAGAGGTTGTTGCAGAAGAGGCTTATTTTGCTGATAGCAAAAGAGAAGGAGAACTTGGAGCTTCTACTGAATTTGAAAATTCATTTGGTACTTCAATAGCTCAAAATGCAGAATTCCAAGTAGATTCTTCAGATGATGATTTACCATTCTAGTATTAAGGATTTTAAGATTGGAGGTTATAAATATGACAGATAAAAAGCAAACAAATAAAAGAAATAGAAATAATCAAGATGATGATTATAATCCAAAGTTTAGAAAAATAAGAAAAAAATTATGTCCACTTTGCGCAGATAAAAACTTTGAATTAGACTATAAAAACTCTGAACAAATAAAAAAATTCATCAATGAAAAAGGTAAAATATTACCTAGAAGAGCAACAGGTGCATGTGCTAAACATCAAAGAGTTATTACTACTGCTGTTAAAAGAGCAAGACATATTGCAATTATACCTTATACTCAAGATTAATTAAAAATATTAAATCCAGGATTGACTAGAGCGTCAAGGCCTGGCAATTTTTTTACTTTTGATTAAATGCGAGTTTAATGCAATTTTAATGCAACCGACTTAATAATAATTCTATAATATCACTACTTTTTTGAGCCTTATTATTTTTGTACTTATTAATTGTAATTTCTTGAAATATGTGATTTAATAAGGATGAAAGAAATAATGTAAAATGACTTGTGCGTAATGACGCAAAGCCAAAGGTCTAAAAGTTATTTATTAACTCATGATAGCTAGGTTGCACAAAGGAGAAGGGAATAAAAGCGATGAAAAAGAACATTTTAAAATATATTGTAATTATTCTAGCAATTATTGTAATATTGCTAATAGCAAATAATATTAGAAATTATATGATAATAAGTAAGATGATAAATACTGAAATGCAAACTAGAAAATTAGAATGTAATAATTATTATCATCAAATTTTAGTAAGAGAGCATAATAGTCAAAAACTATTTGCAGTAACAGAAGAGTTTTTACTTGGTGATAAATATGAAAAAAGAACTTACTTTGTAGGGAAACTACAAGTTTCACAAGTTAATGTAACTACAGAAGAAGTTGAAAAAGATGGTTATAGCAGTATATCATCTGATGATGCTATTAATGTTATAAAAGAGAGAATAAAAGAAGGGTTTTATTTGGTAGATGATAATCTACTAAAAGAAATATTAGGTAATTATATTATAAAGCCTATCATTTTAAAAAATAATTATTATGTAGTTGAATTTAAATATGCTAATGAAACAATATATATAAATAAAGATAGTTATTTGATTGAAATGGTTAAACAGAATGATACTGTTCAGACCAGATTATTAAATGTTGTAACAGAAAATGATTTTATAGAGTCAGATATAAGTGAATATACAATACAAGAAAATTAAATTTGAAGGAGCTAAAATAGCTCCTTTTTAAGTTTAAGTGAAAAAGTCCGGCTAAAGTGAATCTTGCTCTTTTGGTTTCAAAGTTCTTCATCCCTTATACTTTAATTATAAATATAAAAATATTGAAAATCAACGAATTATATGGTATATTAATAAGGAAGGTTTTGCATAGGAAGTGATATTATGAAGTATCCATTTCTTTTCAAAAAAAGAAAAAATAATAAAGAATTAGATAGAAAAAAGTAATGCAATTTTTAATGCAACGCCGATAAAAAGTTATAAAAAAATATAAAAAGAAATAAGAATTTGACAACGAGAAGCAACCAAAAGTAAGCAACTATAAGAAGTTATAAGAAAAGGTAAGATTATATATAATATAAAAATCTTCCCATATACTCAAGACTAATTTTAAGGTTGCTAGAAAAATCTAGCAACCTTTTTATTTTTAATATGGAAGGAAAAATTTAAAATGAAAATAGGTTTTTATGCGGGTAGCTTTGATCCTTTTACTAATGGACATTTACATGTTGTAAAAAGATCAGCAGAACTTTTTGATAAAGTAATTATTGGAATAGGAATTAATTCACAAAAAAGCAGACGATACCATCAAGATATAATAAAACAAGCTATTGAAAAACTTTTAAAAAGAGAAAATCTTGATAATGTTTCAGTTATATTATATTCAGACTTATCAATATCTATTGCTAAACAACAAGATACTACATTTTTTATTAGAGGAATTAGAAATGGTATGGATTACGATTATGAAGAAAATATTGCATTAATAAATGAAGAATTATCAGGTATTGATACAATTTATATAAGAGCTGGCAAATATGGTGCTATTAGTTCAAGTATTGTTTCAGAATTTATGAATTACGGACAAGATATATCAAATTTAGTACCACAAGAAATTTATGAAATTATGTTAAAAAATAAACCATTGTAAAATTTAAGCACAGAGTTTTATAACTCTGTGCTTAATTTTACAAAAACTACTATACAATAAGAAAGTTATAAATCCTATTGTTTAAAAAATTATTTTGAAGTTGAACCAAATCCACCAATTCTTTCACCATAGGCATTATCATTATCTGTTATTAAATATTTTTGAAATATTGCTTGACCAATACAATCACCTTTTTTTATTTGAACCTCTTCACTTCTAAGGTTAATAAAAGAAAACATAATTGCACCATCATTATCAGGATTTCCGTAATAATCTTTATCAACAACTCCAACTCCATTTGCTAAAAATAGTCCCTTTTTCCCAGGATTTGAACTTCTATTATATAATAGAAGCATCTCATCTTCTTCCATATAAGCCTTTATTCCTGTTTTAACAAGAGTTGGTTTATCCCCTCTTTTAAAAGCTGGTATAATACAATCTTCGGCAGCTTCAATATCATATCCAGCAGAATATTTTGTTTTTCTAATTGGAAGATTAATATTTGAATTTTCAAATCCTTTTGCTATTTCAAAACCACGTTTTTTTTCCATTTTTATTATTCCCTTCTCTTTTTAAATATAATTTTAATAAAATTTATATATTACTATCAATCTTGATATATACTAACATTTAACTCAGAAATATCTTTATAGTTAGATGGTAAAGTATGAAATGTTTGTGATAAATTACTATTATTTAATCCCGCAATAGTAATACCTGTTGAATGGTATACAGTAAGTGTTTTTTCGTTTATAAAATAATAATCTTCTTCTGTTTGATTATTATTTAAATTAATTTTATTTAATAATGAAAAATTAATCTTATAATATTTCCCCTCTTCATCATTTGGATTTAATTCATCTTCCATCGCTTCAATAATATCATTTGAAATAATTTCATCTGTTATTGGAGCTTTTTTATATTTTAAATAATAATTTAGAGCGTTTTCCTGGATAGTAGTAATATCTGTAAACATATTATTCAGATTTTTTATTTTCAAATTAGAAATTGAACTGTATAAAATTATAGATGCTATTACTATAAGTAACAAAACAGTAATTACTTCTGCTATAAGAGTTATTCCTTTATTATTACGAACATTCATATTTCTTGCCTTTCATTTTTATAACTATAGTTTACTATTAAACTATTTTTTTTTCAATACTTTTTTCAATTATTCCATAAACTCTTTTTAAAGTTTGAGTTCTTTTCTCTTCAATTAAATAAAGCCACCACATATATAAAATTAAAAACAATACTGCAACATTTTTTAATTTCAAAATTGCGACTGAATATACTAAACTTATTATTATTAAATTAAATTTTGTAAACTCTATCATAAAAATACTTGCTGTTTTATGTCCATATATCTTTTTTACAATTTCCTTTAATATTCTTCCACCGTCAAGGGGAATTATTGGAAATAAATTCAAAATCCCTAATATAAGATTTATTTGTACTAATTCTATCTTAATTTTTGTAAAATAAAAAATCAATGCAAAAAAAAGATTACAAAGTGGTCCTGATAAATATGTAATAATTTTTGAAAAAATACTTATATGTCCATAGCAATTCATTTCTGCTGAGAATCCAAATAAACCAATGGATACATCTGATATTTCTATACCTACAATTTTTCCGAACTATTACATGAGCTAATTCATGAAAAAATATAAATATGAAAAATAACAAATATATTTCTGCTTGGGATGTTAGCATAAAAATAACTACTAAAAAAATTATTCTTAAATCAATTTCAATTCTCATTTATATCCCTTTCTAAAAATCTACAAGTTTACTTGGATCAATGTATTTTCCTAAATACATTATCTCAAAATGTAAATGTGGGCCTGTACTATTTCCAGTACTTCCCACATTAGCTATTTCCTGCCCAATTTCCACATAATCATTTTCTTTAACTAATATTTTTGAACAATGTGCATACAAGGTTTCAATACCTTGATTTTCTATCTTTAAATGTTTACCGATAACTACCGTATATCAGAAACTAATTTAACTGTTCCGTGACATAGCAGAATATATTGAAGTTCCTTTTGTAGCACCAATATCTATTCCAGTATGATATCCTTCAACATTTTTATAAATTGATTCCCTTATTCCAAATCTTGAAGTAACCATCCCTTCATTAATTGGTTTTTTTATTTCAACAATTTGTTTTATTTTACTTATTACTTCATCCATTTCATTTAAGGAGCTAGTATCACCTTCATTATTTGGCACAATTTCTTCAATATTACTTTCTTCAACAAGATTTAAAGATTCATTTTTTTCTTCTTTATTTCTATCTACGATGTTTTGTATGTTTGATTCTTCTATATTCTCATTTATTTTTGAATCAATACCTATCAGTTCTTTTAAATTTCGGGTTAGATTTATATTATAATTTTGAATATCTAATAAAAACTTTTCGGTAAAAATATAATTCTTATTTTGAATACACATAATAATAATACTTAAATTAATAATTAATAATATTTCTAATAAAATTTTACTACCTAAATAGCTTTTTTTTTCAACATCTGCTTTAGATAATCTTGTATTAAAATTACCACTCTTTCTTCTGTAGTATATTTCTTCAGCCCTTCTAATTTTGTCTTCCCCACTTAAAACTTTTTCCATATTCTTTCTTTCCTTTTTATAAATTTACTCGCTTTATAAAATATACTACCTTGTCTTATTTTTTATTCCTAAAAAATAATTGAAAAAATTAATAATACTACTAAAGATATATTAATAATCTTCAAAGCCCTAATTTTATTTTTTTGTACACTTCTCTTTTTTTCGTCTTCACATTCTTCTATATAATCTAATATTACATTTTCGGCTTCAATTAGAGCAATATTTTCTCCTCCTTCTTGTTCCTCATTTTTGTTTTTTCCTTTGATTAATTGCTTTTCTTTAATTTTTACATTCTCCTTAAAAACAATAATAGCTTCCTCAACTAAGTTAGATTTTACTTCTTTCAAAACAACTGTATTTTTCATTTAAAATAATCCTTTCTAATTATAATTTATTTATATTTTTTCCATTATTTTCTAACCTTATACATTATTTTTTATATAATAACTTTATTAAAATTCCTTAAAAATAAATTTTATGCAATATAAAATCTATTTTCCTATTGTATAAGATTAAGATTGATAATAGATTTGTAATATTATATTTTAAATTATATGTTTAAATTTTAAGAGAAAAATAGCATATTTTATTTAAATCAACATATTATAGTCTAGGTGATTTAAATGAATTCAAAAGGACTAGATTTTAGAAAAAAAGAAGTAATTAACATAAAAGATGGCAGACGTCTTGGATTTGTACAGGACGTTACGGCCGATTTAAAAACTGGAACAATTAAAGAAATAATTGTTCCAGGTGATAATAAATTGTTTGGTTTATTTTCAAATTCCGAAGATATAGTAATTCCTTGGAATGCAATAAAATGTATAAGTGATGAAATAATACTAGTTGAAATATAAAATTATTTGTATAGACGTTTTATATGCTCTAATGCTCCTTTTTCAATTCTTGAAACCTGAGCTTGAGATATACCTATTTCACTTGCAACTTCCATTTGTGTTCTTCCTGCAAAAAATCTTTTATCAATAATCATCTTTTCTTTATCAGTTAGTTTTTTCATTGCTTCAGACAAACTTAAATTATCTGCCCACATTTCATCTGAGTTTTTCTTATCTTTAACCTGATCTAAAATAAATACACTATCTCCTCCATCATTATAAACTGGTTCTTGTAATGATATAGGATCTTGGATTGCATCTAAACTCATAACAATATCTTCTCTATCTACTTCTAAAATCTTTGCTATTTCCTCAACACTTGGCTCTTTTCCATTTTCCTTCATAAGTCTTTCTTTTGTTTGTAAAACCTTATACGCTAAATCTCTTATAGATCTACTTACTCTAACCATATTATTATCTCTTAAATATCTTCTTATTTCACCAATTATCATGGGAACACCATAAGTACTAAGTTGAATGTCTAAACTAACATCAAAATTATCTATTGCTTTAATTAATCCAATACATCCTATTTGAAATAAATCATCTGCGTTTTCTCCACGCCCTCCAAATCTTTGAATAATACTTAAAACTAATCTTAAATTTCCTTTAATTAGTTCTTCTCTTGCAGTTAAATCTCCATTTTTTAATCTTAAAAACAACTCTTTATTTTCTTTATTTGTTAGAACTTTTAATTTAGAGGTATTAGTATTTGCAATTTCAACCTTGTTAATCAATTTAAAAACCTCCTTTAGAAATCTATATTTTTATTATTTCCAAGGAGATAAAAACTTATTCTTTATATGGTCGACAAATTATCCGTGTTTTACTCATAATATCCTTTTTCATTTTTTTTATTATTTTCTTTTCAAGTCTTGATATATAACTTTGAGAAATTCCCATAATATCTGCAACTTCTTTTTGTGTTTTTTCTATTCCACCAGCATCTATTCCAAATCTTAAGCACATAATTTCTTTTTCTCTTTTATTTAGCTTATCTATTGCAATTTTTAATAAACTTTTATCAACTTCATCTTCTATTCCTTTTGATGTAATATCATTCTCTGTTCCTAAAATATCTGATAATAATAATTCATTTCCATCACTATCTTTATTTAATGGCTCATCAATTGAAACTTCATTTTTCATCCTACTTCTACGTCTTAATTGCATTAAAATTTCATTTTCTATACATCTTGATGCATATGTTGCAAGCTTTATATTTTTTCCTGTATTAAAAGTATTTACTGCTTTCATTAATCCAATTGTTCCAATTGAAATTAAATCTTCCAAATCCATCCCTGTATTTTCAAATTTTTTTGCTATATAAACTACTAACCTTAGATTTCTTTCTACAAGTATTTGTCTAGCTTCATTATTACCAGATTCAAGTTTTTCTAATAATGTTTCCTCTTCTTGACTATTTAACGGTGGTGGTAAAGTTTGATTTCCTTTTATATAAAAGATTGGAAAAGTATCAAAAGAAGATCTTTTCATATATTTTTTTAAAATTCTCCATACAATACTTTTAAATCTCGCTTTTAAATTAACCATTTTTTTACCTACCTTTCAAACTTTTTTATTTTCCTAAAATAAAATTTTTATACTTGCAAAACCTTTTTACAATCATTTTTTTAATACTTTATCTTCTTTCAGTATATTTATTCCAATAAGACTACTGTATAAATTGCTTCTGCTAAGTTTTCCATCATAAATTGCAATAATAACATCAGATTTTACAGTTTCATACTCAGCATCTACTTTTATATAATCAGGTTTAAACCCAAGCAATATACCATTTTCCTTTCCAAGTGATGAAAAAGGAATTATTTTAAATTTATATTGATAAATATTCGTAAAATTAAGCCATTTACCAGACACAATATTTTCAATATTATCTAAAATATCACTAGATACAAGATTTTTTAGTGAGTCTTTTTCAACAATAATAACATCTTCTTTTGTAATTGGATCTTGAAGTAAATTTCCAGTATCTATCATTGTTTTAATTTTTTCCAATTTTCCGTTATAAAAAATTTCTAGGTCACATAGCATTTCCTTTTTACTTATTCTGTCTTTTATAATTTTGGCAACTAAACCGAATCAAAACTAATCCTAAAATAGCTCCAATTAATGTAATTCTTAAAGGATATGTTCCAATAAAAACTCCATCTTTTGATATAATGTTTTTCGGATTTACAAAATATAAAAGCATAAACGCAGTACCGCCAAATGTAAGTGATACTAAATAAAAAAGTATTAGGTTTCTTACAAGATATTTTATTTTCTTAGGATTAAAAGAAATATCTACTATAAGTATTGATATCAAAATTTTTAAAATTACATTTTCAAAATTTGTTAGTTTAATTATGTATGTAAGAATTGAAAATATACCACCAATACTAGATGCCAGTAATATTTTTGTGGCATTTATTTTGGATTTTGAAATTATTGCAGTGGCAATAATTATTAAAAAATTCATAACTATATTTTCAAAAAATACTACATCTAAATAAATTGTCATGTATGTTTTCTCCATATTTTTTATAAATTATAATATTTTTAATTATAGAACTTTGTCGAAAGTGGACAAATAAAAAAAAAAATAATCTACAAAAATAGACTATTTCTTTTTAATTGAAATGATAGATAGATTTAATATGTTCTATTACTTCATATAATTAAGGTATGAATATTCTTTACGAATATACTCGTATAAGGTTTCAAGTTTATATTTTTAACTATTATTTTCCTCCTAATCCCTTATTCTTTCTAAGGAATGCTGGAATATCCAAATCATTTGATGAATTTGTATCTGCAACTGTAGCTGTATTAGTACTATTAGCATTTCTTCTTCTCCAAGCATCTGCAACAATATTTTCATATCCAGGAATAGAAGCTCTTCTTTCTTCATCCTTTTCAAACCCAGTAGCAATAACAGTTATTTGAATTTCTTCTCCCATACTTTCATCTGTAACTGTACCAAAAATTATATTTGCTTCTGGATCTGCATTTCTTTGTACCAATTCAGCTGCAGTATTTGCTTCTAATAAACCTATATCTGAACTTCCTGTAATATTAATAATAACTCCCTTTGCACCTTCAATAGATGTCTCAAGTAAAGGACTTTGGATAGCTTGTTTTGCGGCATCTTCTGCTCTATTTTCTCCACTAGCTTTACCAATACCCATATGAGCCATTCCTTGGTTAAGCATAATAGTTCTTACATCTGCAAAATCTAGGTTAATAAGTCCTGGTACAGAAATTAAATCTGAAATACCTTGTACACCTTGTCTTAATACATCATCAGCCATTCTAAAAGCTTCTACAATAGAAGTTTTTCTATCTATTACTTGTAATAATTTATCATTTGGTATTACAACTAATGTATCAACTTTTCCTTTTAAACTTGCAATTCCACGCTCTGCTTGTGCTAATCTTTTCTTTCCTTCAAATGTAAATGGTTTTGTTACAACTCCTATTGTAAGAATTCCAAGTTCTTTTGCAGTTGCTGCTACTATTGGGGCAGCACCAGTTCCAGTTCCACCTCCCATACCAGCAGTTACAAATACCATATCTGAACCTTTTAAAATTTCTGCAATCTCTGCTCTACTTTCTTCAGCGGCTTGAGAACCTATATCTGGATTTGCTCCAGCTCCTAAACCTCTAGTAAGCTTTTCTCCAATTTGAATTTTTGACCCAGCTTTTGAAGTATTTAAAGTTTGTCTATCAGTATTAACAGCAATAAATTCAACATTTTTTATTCCCGCTTCAATCATTCTATTTACTGCATTATTTCCAGCTCCACCAACACCAATTACCTTAATAGTAGCTGTTCCATCCATCATGTAATTTAGATCGTCATTATCCATTATCATGAGTATTTATTCCTCCTTAAAAACCACTTATTTATTCTTAATATATAAAATCTATGAGTAAAAAAATTCTTTTATTTTTTCTAGAATTATTTTCCAAAAACTATCTTCTTTTTTAGTATCAATACTACTTGAAACTGTTTTTGCGTAAGGTCTTGCAGCAATATACCTAACTAAAGCATAACTTGTCCTATATGTTGATTTAATTGTACTAACCAATCTACCTGTAGAAATTTTAACTGGTATATTTAATATTATTTTCCCTGCCATATCACTTTTATTTATATTAACAATTCCCTCTCCTGTAAGAACAACATTATTAATATTACCCTTTATTCCATGAGAAATAATATCTTTATTAATTAAGCTAAACAATTCTTCAATTCTAGCTTCTATAATTTCAATTAAATCAGAACTTTTTATAGTTGTATTATATTTTCCATGATCTTTACAAGTATTTAGATTTATATTATTATCATTGTCAATAAAAGATTTTAAAGCTAAACCATATTGTCTTTTAAGCTTATCTGCTTCTTCCATTGAAATATTTAAAACATAGGCTATATCACTAGTTATATTATCTCCACCAAGATTTATTGTATTTGTATAGATAAAGGAATTTCCATTAAAAACACCAATATCAGTATTTCCAGCGCCTATATCTAAAAGCATAACATTATCATCAAGCTCATTTGTATCAAATACAAGATTTCTTTCCGCAAGTGATATTGGTACAATTCCATCTATCTCAATTCCAGATTTTCTAAAAATACTAGTTAATTGCTTTATATAATCTTTTTCAGCTAAAATAATTTGAGCAGTTAATGTAAAACTACCACACATTTTTCCAACAGGATCTTCAATAGCTTTGCCATCTTCAAGAATAAATTTATCTGGTACGATGTCAACTAGTACTTTATCTTCTGGTACTTCTATATCTCTTACTTGTATTATTGCTGAGGCAACATCTTTAACTGTAATGCCTGCGAACTTATCTTTTGCTTCTTTAACGATACTGTTTTGTACAATTGTTACATATGATCCAGGTATTGTTGTATAAGCTGAATTAATCTTTAAATTTGAAATATCTTCTGCTTCTTTTATTGTTTTAGAAATTGCAGTAGATAAATCATCTTCATTTACAATCTTCCCTTTTTTAATAGCTGAGCACTTAGCATATGTACTGCAAATAATCTCAATTTGATTAAAATTATTTACCTCACCAACAACTGTACTGACCTTAGAGGTTCCAATATCGATACCAACAATTATATCCCCTATTGCCAAAGTTACCCCTCCATTTTTTTGTTAAACTATGTATGCGATTATAATATTACATTTTACTCCACAAGTCAAGAGAATTTGAAATATTTTTGTAACAAATGTAATATTTTTGTATTTTATATATTTATTTGTTTTTTTCAGATATTTTTTTCTCAACAATATTTGTCCATTTATCAACATAATATCTTCTAATTATAGCTAAATTTGTAAACATTCTTCCCACAAATACTACAACTGCAGCTAAATAAATATCTACATTTAATCTTTGACCAAGATTCGTTAAAGCTATAGATAAAATAGCATTTCCAAAAAAGCCTGATAAAAATATTTTTAAATCAAAATTCTTTTTTAATACAGAAGTAATCCCTCCAAAAACTGAATCTAATGCTGCAATAATTGCTATTGCTAGATAACTAGAATAAGTATAAGAAATAACAGGTGCATGTGTTCCTAAAATAGCTCCTAATATACAACCTATTAATATTGATATATATATCATTTTACCTTCCTCCTACTATTTTTTTATTTCTGCATATTCAAAACTTATTTTTGAATTATAAGCTGGAATTTCAATATTATCCTCGATTGAATAACTAATTGTTTTTTCATTTACTTTCATTTCATCTAAATATCCACCTTTTACTGTAATTGCACTTTCTAAGTACTTTTTATTTCCAATTGCCTTCACTATAAATGGAGATGGTATCCTATTTCCATTTATAAGAATAAATTGATAACCTACTGTTGCAATTTCACTTCTAGATATTATTCTTTCATCATTTACGGAAATTGCTTCTGCTCCGGCTAATTTAAGCTCATTAATTAATTCTAACAAATCCCATCTTTCAATTTGCTTAAACTCATTATCTTCTAATCTAACAATTATTCCCTCTCCAACTAATTTAGTATAGCCTAAATAAATCTCTGTTTCAATTAAATCATTTTTTAAAATTTTTGAACTTTCCTCAGAATTATAAATTTGAGATTGATATTCAATAATTTTATTTTCCGTATCTTCAAGCCTTGATTGAATTTCATCATATTTATTTTTCCAATCACTTAGTTCAGTCCTTAGCTCTGTTTCTCTCATTGTTTCAATTGCTGTAATATCTGTTTGATAAACGGTTTTAAATTGTGTAAACATAACCATTGTTAATATTAGAGCAACAAGTCCAATAGAAACTGTTATTATATATTTACCTTTCAATTATTTCACAACCTTTCATTTTAATATATTATAGATTTAAGATTATTCTATTTTATCAGCATATTCAAACTTATATATACCTGTATATTTTGGTATTATAATTGATGTTTGTTTTTCTACTGTAACAGAAACTCCTTCATCTCTCAACTTATCTATATATCCTCCAAGCATTGTTAAAGCTCCATAAAGTTTTTCTGGTGATCCTATTGCATTAATAACAAAAGGAACTCCAATTTTCTCATTATTAATTTTTATTACATTTCCTACACAACTAATTGCAGTATAATTTGTTATTCTTTGACCATTAACAGAAATTGCTTCTGCTCCAGCATTTTTTAGACTGTTAATTACTTCTATTAAATCTGAATAGTGAACTAAATAAGAAGATAAATCTAATTTACTTCCACCAGTACCTATCCCATCTTTTAAAGTAATAGTAATTCCTTCCCCAATAAGTTCAGTTAGTCCTAGAGATGCATTATTATTATCTAATTCTTTAATAACTTTTTCAGAAGTAACACTAGTATTTGATGCTTTTTCTCTTAGCTTATCTAATTTTGATTCTTTAGTTTCTAGTTGTTCATAAGCAAGATCATATTTTTCTTTCCATTTTAAAACACTATCTCTTAATTCATTTTCGGCTCTATTAGTACCTAATTTAATTGAATTTTGATTTACTGTTTTGATTTGAACAAAAATACCAATAGTAAGTAAAAAACACATAAATCCTAAAATAATAGAAATATACTTTTCCTTCATTTTTAATAAAATTCCTTTCTTTTTAAATTTTCTCTCTAAAATATGCATCTTCTGTATTCAGATTCATGTTTAAAAATATTTCCCCAGATACTCCTTTCTCTCTATTTAAAATTCCACTTAAATATATCATTCTTGTATTTAAATCAGTTCCATCTCCTAAATAAACAATTTTTCCTTCTGATTCAAGAATTAGAGTATAATTTTTATCATCTGATATATCTATTTTAGTAATTAAAAAATCAATATTGTGTATTGCTGATGTTTCTACTATTTTAATAATTGTATCCATTTTTTTTAAATCTTCCAAATCTAATCGCTTACCGAACAACAACATTACTTAAGTCTGTTTTAAATCCTAATATTATTGGAAGTCCAATATTTTCTGTCGAAACTTCTAATAAATATCCTTGGTTATTAATATAGATGTAACTGTCACCAATTTGTAACATAAATTTTGGAATTCGTTCTTTAATATCAATTATTAAAGTATTTGGAATTTTTTTATGAATTTTAACATCTTCTATATATGGATTTTGCTCTAAATCTTTTTTAACTGATAAATTATTAACCCAAAATAAATTTATATATGATTCAAAATCACCTAAAGTTTTAATTTCCTCACTATTTACTCTATTATTATTTTTTATTTCTATTTTTTCAATACTAAAAAAACTAGAAAATAATAAAAATGTAAAACATAATATTAAAAACAAAAAAATAAAAAAAATTAACAAAGTTTTTTGTATTTTTTTCTTCTTGTCCTTATTTGTATTTTTTTTAGAGGCTACTTTTTTTGTAGCCCTATTATTTTTACCTTTTGTAAGTTTATTTTTTTGAGGGGTTATTCCAATGATAATTTCATCATCCATTTATCTAATCTTCCTCCTGTCTTATTACGCTACCAGATAAAGAATTAAGTTTTAAATCTAATCCTTCATATCCTCTTAATATATAATCTATTTTTGAAACTTTAGTTACTCCTTTTGCAACCAAACCTGCTAAAACTAATGCTGCTCCACCTCTTAAGTCCGTAGATTCAACATTTGCACCATATATTTTTCTAACTCCTTTAATAATAATCGTTTTCCCTGTTAAATTAATTTTTGCTCCCATTCTTATAAGTTCTGGTGCTATTTTAAATCTATTTTCAAAAATATTTTCAGTTACTAAAGAACAACCTTTAGCAACACATAACATACTAGTAAAAATTGATTGTAAATCAGTTGGAAATCCGAGGATATGGCATTGTTGTTATAGATACTGCCTTTAATCTTTTTGGAGCAACTAAAATAACACTTCTATTTTCTATCCAAATTTTGCAACCTGCCTCTTCAAGTTTAAGAATTAATGGACTTATATGCTCTGGTATAACTGACTTTATTTTTACTCTTCCACCTGTAATTGCAGAGGCTATAAGTAAAGTTCCAGCTTCTATTCTATCTGGCATAATATTATAAGAAGCTTCTTTTAAATTTTGAACACCTTTTATTTTTATAATTGAAGTTCCGAGCACCAAATATTTTTGCACCCATTCTTTTTAAGAATTCAACTAAATCGATAATTTCTGGTTCCAAAGCTACATTTTCTATAATGACTTCTTGATTTCCTAGTACAGAAGCTAGAATAATATTTTCCGTTGCTCCAACACTTGGAAAATCTAAATGAATTTTTACACTTTCTATTTTATCACAATTACAATATATATTTCCACTATTTTCAGTAATTTTAATTCCTAATTTTTTAAAAGACTTTAAATGTAAATCAATTGGCCTACTCCCTATATCACATCCTCCTGTTTGTGATAGTTTGTGGGTACATAAATTTCAAATGAAATGCTAACCCACCATTTTCGTATAATTCCTTATACATTGTTTGTGTTAAGTTGTATTCTTCTTTTATTTCTGGTGTAATTTCTTGTTTATCAAAAACTACTATTTTATCAAAAAGTCTTGATAGTTCTTCTTTTGTTAATCCATTTGCTTTAATATCATCTATTGCTTTAAATATTAAATCTTCTTTATCTTCTAATTTATTTAAAGTATTGAATTTACCTTCTACTTCTTGCAATTTTTCTTTTTCATATTTTATCTTTTTTTCTAGTTCTTGCTTTTTGTCTTTATATATAAATTCTGGTATTAAATCATTTAGTTTATCTTCATATACTTGCTTAAATTGCTTTTCTAACTTTTCTAATATTTGTTTAGATTTGTTTAAATCATTTTCAAGTGTAACTTTATTTATAGAAATCGCCTTTACATTGTCTATTACAAAACTTTTAAATTCAGGATTACTTACTAAATTATCTATATATGCATTTACTATTTGATCTAAATACTCTATTCTTATTCTGTGTGGTTTGCATCCATAATCTGGTCTTATGTCTTTTATCGTTCCTTCATTGCTATATTTTTTGCATAAATAACTATCTGGTCTTTTTCTTGTGCCAGTATTTCCTTTTCTTTTATACATTGGTGTTCCACATCTTCCACAATACAAAAGTCCTGAATACAAGTTATTATCTGTATCTACAAATTTAAAACCATTGTTTATTTTATCACTTTCTTTTTTCCTTTTCTTTCTTATTTTTTGTACTTTCTCAAATAATTCTTTGTCTATAATCGGTTCATGATGATTTTCTATAATAGTCCATTCTTGTTCTGGTTTAACTCTTGTTTTTTTAGATTTAAAACTTATTTTTTCTGTGTGTCCTCCAACATAAGCTCCTGTATATCTTCTATCATCTAATATTCTTACAATATGCTGTGCTTTCCAATTTGCTGTTTGCTTTGCATTTGCAAAATTCCTACTTTGAGATGGTGTTGGTATTCCTTTTTTATTTAAATGTGTTGCAATTTTTTGATATCCCCAACATTTAGAATATAATTCAAATATTTCTTTTACCACAGGTGCTGTTTCTTCATTAACAACAAGCATCTTTCCATTTTTGTTGTATCCATACATTGCTTTTACTAATAAATCTCCCTCTTCTATTTTGTGTCTTAAATTTCTTCTAATATTTTTGCTATCATCTCTTGCTCTTCTTTCATTAAACCAAGCGTATAGTCCAAACATTTCCTCATTATATTGCTCATCTTCAAATATTATTTCTACACCTTGTTCTTCCAAATATTCAACAAATTCTAATGCTTCTCTTTGATTTCTTCCAAGTCTTGCAGAATTTTTGAAAACTATTACATCTATCTCTTTTTTTCTTGCTCTTTTCCTAATATCATCAAACCTACTAAAATCCGTTCCACTTTTGTCGTCATCCATTATAATATCAACAATGTTGGTATATCCATGACTTTTACAATATTTAACAAGTAAATCTCTTTGTGTTTCTATTCTTTCATAGTTTTCTCCATAGTCATCTCTACTTTCTCTGCAATATATTACTACTCTTTTTTCACTGTTCTGTTTTTTCATGATATACCTCCAATTTCATAATGTATCAATAACTTTTTCTTTTTATTATTCATTATTGTTGCTATTATATAAAAAAAGTTCTAAAATTTCAAGTTGTTTACTTAAAATTATAGAACTTTTTTCAGATGACTTCAATTCGTAGTTAACTCAATTCAATCAATACTGTAAACTGTATTAGTAGCGTCGGTTTTTCCGACGGTGCTATATATTTTTATAGCATCAACAGAACATTCTTCTTATTTCAGTTGGTTACAATTTGTAACCAACTGGTTAGAATTTCTAACCAGTTGAACTTATAAAAAATTTTTATTAGTTCAATGTTTCAACTTGCAAGAATTTGTTGCAAGTTCGTTTTCATTAAACTGGTAACAAGTTGTTACCAGTTGGATAGTACTACTAACCAGCTAAATCTTTTTATTTATTGTTTTAATCTCTTTTTATCATTTGCCTTTAACTGTTTCTTTTTCTCTTTTTCAATTTGTTTGGCACTTTTACTTGGTGTTGGTAAATCTTCTGGCATAGTACCACCTATTCTTTTTATAGTTTGTCTTACAGCTTGTCCAACATTATGATGAGTTATACAAGCATCATCTTCATTATTTATATTTTTATTTTTTAAAACCTCATCAGTTTGTGTAATTCTAAATAAATTTGCAGCTAGTTCTGTACTACTCATATAATCTAATATATCTTCTTTTTCTGATATACCTTTTCTATTTGCAATATCTTTTGCTGTTTCTCCGTTATATAATCCTCTATAACCATAATTATTAAATTTTCCGTAATTTTTTACACCTGCTAATTTTGCTGTATCAAATAAATATTTATTTTTATCTTTTACATTTTTCCTTGTGTATAATCGTTTTTCATCTTCACTTAATTGTTCATATTCTTGTCTTGTTAATTCTTGCTTTCTTGTTTGAACTGCAAAATAAGTTTGAGCTAATGCTATTGTCTTTTTTCTACTATCACCATTTTGTGCAATTAAATAACATGCATAACGAGTAAGTCTATAATCGATTATTGTTTTTTCTGCACCTTTAGGCATTTTGATCGTTTTGGCGACGTCGACAAAATGATCAAATATACTAATATCACTATTTTCGCATGCTTCTTTTGCCTTGTTTATAACATTTTCGAATTTTCTCCATTCTTTATAATTTAATACATTTTGTAATTCTCTTGCATACCAGTATTCTATTCCATTTTCATCTATATGTTTTATGCTTTCAAAATTATCTTCTGTGATAGTAATTAGATTCTTTTCATCCATATTAAGCTACTCCTTCCTTTTTGATACAAATTGCTTGAAATAATAACCTCATCTCCTTTATCAAAATTTACAAATTTCTCGTACATTTGAATTATTTTATTTCTTCTATTTATATCATATTTCTAATAATTTTTCAATACTTTTGCGAAATTTTGTTCTTGTTTTTATTTATATTTTTCTTTTATTCTATCAGAGACAATGTCGGTGAATATCTGTTTATAATCTTCTAATTCGCGGGCATTTGATTTCGGACAAATAAATACTGCAAATGGTAATTTATCTTTCTTCTTTTTATCTTTATTATCCTTTGCCTTTTCCAGAATATTCACCTACCTTCCCTCTAATTTATATTCAAGAACTTTTTGTCCTTATTACTAAAATTACAAGTGGTATTTCAACCCATATGAGATTTGCCCTCATTCCTGCTTTACAGAATCGCCCCTTTACATCACGTTAGCCAGACGAAAGTATCATTATCTGTACTTGCAACTTGATATTCAATTTTGCACAGCATATCTTATCTCTACGTCACTTCGTTCCTAGAGCTAAGAAATCAATGTACCATCAGCAGAAAATAGTTATCAAATTTTTCTATCTTAATAAATTCATTATAAGATGCTAAAATAGTCTTGTAACCAGATTTTACAAAGTCTATAGATAAGTTAAAAATTAAAATATCTATATTCTATTTTTCAAACGGAGGAAATGCAGATATGATAAGTAATTTCACAATCAAAGGTAATAAAATTATTCTTAAAAATACTGGAGAATATTTTGGTGCTATTCATAATTTTGAATATAATATTGGAGATAAATTATATGAATTTGCTATAATGAGCCATCAAGATTTTGACAAATTAAAAGATATGTACAATCAATTAATAGAACTTGTATGTTATGCTAAAGAAACTGATTCAGAAGAAGAAAGATTAGATTGTTTCTTTAAAATGTTTCAAATAGTTAGAGATTGAAGAATTTAAGATTGATTTACAAAGTTTGAGTGATTTATATTGGAAATAAAAGTTGATATATATAACATATCTAAAAGAGTATGTTTTATAGCCAGCCTTTAGACTATTCAACATACTCTATATTCTATTCCTAATCTATACATAAAATGCTAGGGTTTAATTTCTTTAATAAAAATTTTTCTCCATTTATTGAACCATAGATTTCTCTACTTGTTACTTGCATATTATCACTTCCAGTAGTCTCTCCTTGTTCATACCATATATTATCATAGATTGTTTCCGTTACTCCATATAATCCATATTTTCCATTTTTCATAACTTTATAATTATTATCCTCTATTTTTTCAATCATATCATATCTTTCAGATATTTCTCCTGTATTAAAATTATAAAAAATCCCACTTTCACCTTGTTTCATTGCTATAAATTTGTTTTCAGATATATATCCAATTTCTGTCATATATTCATCGTATTCTGCATCCAACTCTATAGAATATCCAATATAATCTATTTGTCTTGATATAATTTTATTATTTTTATCTCTTTTAACTTTTATTTCTACTATATAATTAATAATCCCATATTTATTGTCAACCTTAAAAATTGCCCCATTTGTATATTTTCCATCCTTCCACCCTAGTTCTTCCATAGTAAATTCTTTCTCTATATAATAAGGAAAATCTTTCCTTAGCTCTACTTGATACTCGTTCAAACCATATAATAATAGCCTCTGTTCAGGATAAAAAAATGATTTATAATTTTCTTGCATTGTTTCATATATAAATTTGAAAGGCAAATAAACAGTATCCCCAATAACCTCAGGTAATTTTGGTAAAACACATTTTTCATTCTCAAATCCATGCATATTTCTACCACTTATTTCACCTGTAGCAATATCTATTGTTGTTCTCGTTTCCACAATATCATCAATTGTTATTATATTTTCATCTTTAGCATAATGTATATTTCCTGCTTCAAGTATTTTTTCTATCATATCAAGTGGTGCCATAATTTCGCCATTTTCTAATACTTTAACTTTATATATTCTTCCACCTGCCTTTATTTCTTGCAAATTTTTATCATCTTTTCCTTCTTCTGGATTATTTGTACTTATACTATTTTCTAAATATATTTCTGGATTATTTGATTTTTTTACTATATCCTTGTTATCTTTAAGCAACATTACAGAAACAAATATTATTATTAACATTAGAAATAGTATTATTATCAAAGTTATTAGTTTAATTCCTCCTCTTTCGCTCTTCATCTTTAACTTAAGCCTCTTTTAATAAATAATTTTCTTTAAAATATATAATACATTTTTATCAGATTTTTGTCAATATTTTTAAAATATATTATAGTTTTTACCTTTCCAAATAACACTCTTTTTCTCTGTTTTCTTACCTTCTTTGTCTTTTGTATGTACTACTGGAACAAAAAATAGATGCATATGTGGTGTTCCTTCATTTAAATGTACAACTGCTGATATTATATTTTCTTCTCCTAAATTCTTATAATTACATACAAATTTATAACTTTCTTCAAAATATCTCTTTGTTTCTTGTTCCCCAACGTTTTCAAAAAATTCTTTATCTGATGTAAATAACATTTCACACATTATAATACTATTACTTTTAAGACTTTGTTTTTTATTTACTTAAATTCCCTAATCCACTCATTTATCTTGAACTTGTCCGATGTATCCACCAAATATCGCAACCCCCTGGATATGTAAAAGTAACTTCTTTAAATCTAGCAATCATTGCACCAGAAAGTATAACTGATGATCTTAATTTTCTCATAAGATTGTCTGGAATTTCTTTTTTATTTATACTACTAGAATCAATGGTTATCCTGTTTTTATCCTTTTTTATATTACATCCTAAGGTCTTTAAAATTTCTAGTGTTGTTTGAACATCTGAAATATTTGGAACATTATATAATTTATTAACTTTACCATTTAATATACATGCAGCTAAAATAGGAAGACTAGCATTTTTTGAACCTGAAACACTTACTTCTCCTTCTAGTTTTTTTCCACCTTTTATTATGTAACAACTCACATTTTATCACCCTTTCATAGTTACATAATATGTAGGTTTACAATAAAAAGTGATTATTAATATTTTACAACTAATTTTTTTATTTTATTATTTATATAGTTTTCTAATTTATTCATAAACATATTTGCTTCTATTTCTTTTTTTGATACCATATCTAATCCTTTTTCCCAACTGGCAGTAAGCTCTGGATTAAGCATATCTGGAATTGATTTTAATACGACGTCATAAACTGCTTCCCCCTTTTCTGTAGGAGTTATTATTTGAGTTTTAGAGTTTATACTTATATAATTTATTCTTTCTAATTTCTTAATTATTTCTCCGCGTGTTGCACTAGTTCCAATTCCAGCACCTTTAATTTGTTCTCTAAGTTCTTCATCTTCAATTAGCTTTCCCGCATTTTCCATTGCAAGAATAATAGAACCAGAATTATATCTAGTTGGTGGGGTTGTTTCTCCATATTTTATTTCATAGTTTTTAACTTCAATTTCTTGTTCTTTTTTTAAAGTTGATAAAAAAGATAAATCATTAACTTCATTTTCCTGTTTACTTTTATTCTTTAATACCTCTAAATATCCTAATTTTTGACAATGTTTTTCACTGGTTGTAAATAATTCTCCTTCAACATCAACAATAATAGATAATTTTTTATATTCAGCAGGTGGATAAAAAATAGAAATAAATCTTTTTACAATTAATCGATATACCTCTTTCTTTAAATCATCCAATTTATCATAATTTTCAAGTCCTTGCCCTGTTGGAATAATTGCATAATGATCAGTTATTTTACTATCATCAACATATTTCGTCTTGCTTAAATCTGTTTTATATTTTTCCTCAATCATTTTAGAAATATAGGAGCTTATTTCCTCATCTTTAAAGTTTTTATAAAGTCCATTTAAATTTTTACAAATCTCTTTAGAAATTGCAGAAGACAAAACTCTGGCATCTGTTCTAGGATATGTAACCAGTTTTTTCTCGTACAATTCTTGGATAATATCTAAAGTTTCATCAGGTTTTATTTTAAAATTCTTAGTACATTCATTTTGAAGTTCAGCTAAATTAAATAATAATGGTGCATTTTCCTTTAGCGTACTTTTTTTCACTTCCGTAATAACAGCTTTTTTTCCAGCTAAAAATTGAATAAATTTTTTTGCGTCATCTTCTTTTTTAAAACCATTATCATTATAAAGTAAATGGGATTCAAAAAGTTTTGATTTTTCGCTTACCTTCCAATCTGTTTTAAATGAAAATTCGTTTTCTCCAAATCTACCTACTATCTTATAATATTTTGTTTTTACAAAATTTTTTATTTCCCTTTCTCTAGAAACTACCATTCCCAAAACACAGGTCATTACACGACCTACTGAAATAGAAACCTTTTCTTCATTTAAATCTTTTGCAATTCTTTTACCAAATATAATGGATAAAAGTCTTGAAAAATTTATTCCTATTAAATAATCCTCTTTTGCTCTTAAATAAGCAGAATCTGAAAGGCTATCATATTCTGTAGAATCTTTTGCCTCTTTAATTCCTCTTTTTATCTCATCCTCTGTCTGTGAATCAATCCAAACTCTTTTTAATTTGGCTTTAGGATTAGGATTTGCCATCATCAAAACAAGTCTTTGAATATACTCTCCTTCCCTTCCAGAGTCTCCAGCATTGTATATTTCTTCTATATCATCTCTTTGCATTAATTTTTTTATAATTTCAAACTGCTTTTCTTGTATGCCACCAGATATCACCTCATATTTCCACTCTTTAGGAATAAAAGGAAGTGTATCTAATCTCCAAAATTTTAAATTCTCATCATAAACTTCAGGGTAACTCATTGTAACTAAATGTCCATAACACCAAGTTATTATCCATCCATTTGCTTCTATATAACCACTTTTTTTATTCTGTGGTAAATTTAACACTTTTGCAAATTCCATTGCTACAGATGGCTTTTCAGTAATAAGTAATTTCATATAATTATATATTTTTTCTCCTTTTATAATAGTATTATTATATATTATCTACTATTTTAATTCAATAAATTTTATTATTTTTAATTATACTGTTTTTGTATCCGTTATAATTGATTGCCTATATAAATTTATTAAAAGACATCGGCCGTAAATTGTAACTTGTACCCCTATTTCAGTAAAAAAAAGAGCAGATTTATCTCTGCTCAAATATATTTTATACTATATTAATTTTATTTTATGCTTTCATACTTAAAGTATGAGATTCCAGCTAAAACTAAAACCACAAATATTGCTTTCATAATATTATCAGAAGCTCCTGTATAAGGAATATCTCCAGATTCTTGCACCTCTACATTTTTTGGTGTATTATTAACTGCTGGTTTAACAACATTATTTGTAACATTATTTACTGGTTTTTCAGTATTAGTATTTGTGTTTGTTTTATTATTGTTTGCATTTGAAGTAGAAGCATTAATTTGTTGTGGTTGTTGTGAATTTGAATTGCTACTATTTCCATCCCCTATTGAAGTAGGTGTATTTCCAACTGTAATTGTTGTAGAAATATCAGATGCAGGAATATCTACTGTACTATCAGAAGCTACTATACTTTTAAAACTTACTACTCCACTTTTTCCAGCTGTACCTGCTTTAGTCTTTAAAGTAACCTGTAAAACATCTTCATCAGTTTTAGCATAAGACGTTTTTAGAAGAATTATTTTTCCTGTATCAGGAAAATAATTTGGTTGCCAACTATTTAATCCAGAAATACTTGAACTAGTTATAGTTTCAAATACCTTGGTATCATAACTAAAAATCCCAGATACTGAATTAATACCATTAATTCCTGCATCAATATTAGATACTTTAACTGTTATTGTAAATTCAGTTGATTCTGCAACTGTATTCTTGCTAGCTGTCATTGATGCACTAAAACTAGAAGCACTAACTGTATTAATAAGTAAGGTAATAACCAATAAAATTACAAATGTGATTAATATTAATTTTCTATTCATCTTGTAACTCTCCTTTTCTATAGTATAACTTTTTATTTTTAAAAAATCAAGTGTTTTTTATTAGCTTTATATTACATTTGAGGTAAATTTATATTACAATTTCGTTAATTTTACAAATATCCTAGTAAATTAACCATTTGAGATAAGTCAGTTAGGGTAATTTTTCCATCAACATTTAAATCAGCTGCCTTAAAAATATCTCCAGTTAATCCATATTTACTTTCATCACCATAATGCCCAACTATTTTTGATAAATCAACTAATGTAAGAATACCATCACAATTAGTATCTCCTCTAACAATTAAAGTATATATTTTACCATCAGATAATTTCATCTTAGTTCCATTTTTTATTATCTCTGTTTCACTTAAACTTTTATTATTAGAATCGTAAAACTCTATACTAGTTGAATTTGTTACTAGATTTTTCTTAAAATTTTTAATACTTGTATCATGAAAAATTTTATAAATATCTGTATTTTTTATTGTATATTTATCTGAAGTTATTGTAATTTCCTTTTCAGGTTCTTCAGGTTTGTCTGGATTTTCAGGTTTGTCTGGGTTCACAGGTTCTTCAGGTTCTTCAGGTTCCTTTGGTTCTTCTGGGACTTCAGGTTCTTCAGAATTATTATTTACGTATCCATCAAGTGTAAAAGCTTTTATTGTCATATCTGCTGTATTTAAATCAAATCCAACTATTTTTTGTGAAGCTAAAGTTGTCCAATTATATCCATTAATAGAATATAAAGATTTACCTGGATTTCCAACAATTGTAGAATAAATACTATTATTAACTGCAATTTCTATAGCAAAATCAAATCTATTAGAATCAGAGTTTTCTTCTACCACAACTGTAAATGTACTTCCTGTTAAATTTGTTTCCTCAATAGGAATTCTATGATATCCAGCAGACAATACTTCTGTTGTTGCTACTAATTTACATGCACTAACAACTGGATTATTTCCAGCTGGATTTACATATATTTTTAAAGATTTTTCAGAAGGAATATCAATTCCTATATATTTTAAATTTTCTTGTTTAGAAATATCTCTATCAAACACTTCAGCAATATATCCTTTAGAGCGATTATCTATTCCAATAGATGTATTTGAACCAGTTGGATTATATTGATAAATCCTATTATAATCAATTTCAGAAGCTGACTTAATTCCATATAAATATGTTTCTATTAAACTATCCTCATATGATATATATATATATCCATTATCAAATACTTTATCCCCATAACTATTTAAACAAATATATGCCCCATTATTTTTTGGTTTTGCTTCTCCTGTAAAATTATCTCTTGAATAATTATCGTCCCAACCTACTATTGTAACTGCATGATCCCTTAAAGCGCTTGCATCATTACAAAAATATGCAACTGATTTTGAAAAATCTAATTGATTACTGTAATACTCTTTTTTGTTACCTGCTGTTACAGCTGAAATAGCTCCATAAGTGGAAATATGTTTCTTAATTTCTTTTCTTAGAGCTTCTACTTCTTCAGTTGTATATGTTTTTAAATCGTTTAAATTTCCTCCATTTGTATAAGAAGAAATAACACCATCATTTGAATAAGTTTTATGTATTTCTGGAAAAACAATTGTTTCTGTAGCAATTGTGTCAACAGGTTTATTTAGGTCAGATAAATATATTTTATTTTCATTATTCTCAAAAGGCATATCACTTTCAAGCACAGCACCTTTACCATTTGTTAAATATGCTATTCCAAACTGAGCTAATCCACCAATTCCGGCCTCTCTATTTAAATTATCTTCACTAATGCCATCAATAAAAGTTCTAATTAAAGAATAATCCATATGTCTTGGTGAAAATGTTTTTAATACTTTTTGTTTTAATGCAAGATTTGTTTCTAATACACTTGTTAGAGAAAAAGCCCAACATTCGTTTGTTATTCCCTGTTGTTTAACATTAAGATCAATTTCGTCTTTTAAATTAAATTTAGTTTGTTCAAATTTGTTTTCACCAACTAATGAAAATTTTTTAAATTCACTTTTCTTGACTTGCTGTCTTAGTTGATTATACTTTATTCCATTCGAATATACAATATTTTTAGGTATATCAATAGTAGAAATTCTTGGCATAAGAGTTTCTTTTTTTTCTTTTTCTGTTATTGATTGCCACCTTATATAATCTTCAGTAAGGTTCGTCGTCAACTTATACTCATCTGTTGCAAAAACTGAAAAATTTGAAAATATAATTGAAAATAAAATTACATATATGTATATTTTTTTTAATCTTCCCATTTATTATTCGTTTCTCTCTTTCTATTATTTAATAAAGTATAAAAAAATTATTCACATAATTTAATTTTATCATTAAAATAATATGATTTCAAGACTTTTTTAAATTGAAATAAACTATTTGAAAATATTTATATCTATGTATAGTTATTTTTTTTTACGGTTAATTAGATAAAAAAAAAAATTATTATTTATATTAAATTTTTATTACATTTAAAATGTTATTAAATTGTAATATAATATTAATAATATTGATATTCAAATTTTCAAAAAAAGCGATATAATAATTATATACTAAAGATTATAAGGAGATTTTATGAGCATAAATTCTACACTTAAGAAAGAGGGGATAACTGTAATAAGCCCTCTTAGTACACTTGAAATAAATAAAATAGCTTCCAAAATTGCAGATCTTTTATGTTCATCTTTTCCTGAACATAATTTAAATAGAAGCGATTTATTTATTTCTATTTCTAGATTGAACATGTATATTGCAAAAATGCCAAATATTCAAGAAAAAGCAAAATATTTTTATAAGAATAATTCTATTTATTTTAGTGAAGAAATAAATTTAGATGATTTAAATACTTTAGCTGTTCATGAATGTATACATTTTTTGCAAGAATTAAAAGATAAAAGAGGAAGAGTTACAAGGCTTGGATTATACAAGTTGCGTGGGAAATCTTGTGGAATGGGTATTAATGAAGCAGCTGTTCAACTAATGGCTTCAGAAGCTACAAAGTCAAAATTAGATACTGTTCATTACTATAAAATGAATTTAACTACACCAAGCCCTGATTACTACCCTATAGAAACTGCTATTATTAGAGAAATATCTTATTTTACTGGTACATATCCTCTATTTCATAGTGTTTTATTTAGTAATGATGTTTTTAAAAATACCTTTATTGCTAAATCAAGCGAAAAAACTTTTTATCAAATTGAATATAATTTTGATTTACTTATACATTATCAAGAAGAACTTTCAATTGAAATGTATAATTTACAGAATTGTACTGAAAATAATACTTCACTTAATAAAATGAGATTAATTTCAAAAAGAATAGACGCTTTAAAAAATATTATTTTACAAATTACTTTAGAAATGCAAAATACTATTATTTATAATTGTTTTAACAAGGAGTTTGAACATATTAGAGATAATGATGGTTTAAAAGATTTTCATGAACATTTATATAATTTTAAAAATTTCCTTATAGATACAGAAGGCTATAATTATTATAATCAATTCTATTGTGATATGATGAATAAATTAGAAGAAAAACGTGAATTGATTAAAAAATATGGAAATTTGATTCTTTTTGAGGAATCTAATAAAGACTTAATGCTAATTGATAAACCTTCATATGGTTTTAGTTTTTTTAAAATATTTTTTGCAAAACTTAAATTATTAGCTGAAGAAATGTTACGAGAAAAAGACATTTAATTTTAAAATAAACTATTTAAATGGATGTTTCTAGTAAAAGAAACATCCATTTAAATATTATCATACTCAATTTTTACCTCTTTTAAATCTTCCCAAAAATCTATTTTTTTGTTTTCATCTCTTAATAATGCTGCGGGATGAAAAGTTGGCATATATTTTATTTCTTTTTTTATAATCCACTTTCCTCTTACTTTAGTAATTGCATATTCCTCTCCCAAAATATTTTTAAGAGCAACACTACCTAAAAGTACAATTATTTTTGGCTTAATTATTAATACTTGGTTTCTTAGATAATCTAAACAAGCAATTGCTTCATCCTTTTCTGGATTTCTATTATTTGGTGGCCTACATTTTATAATATTTGCAATATAAACCTCTTCCCTTTTAATTCCTATACCTTTAAAAGCTTGATTCATAAGTTTTCCAGCTCTACCAATAAAAGGAATTCCTTGTTCATCCTCATCTGCACCAGGACCTTCACCAATAAACATTAAATCTGCTTTTGGATTTCCGAATTCCAAAAACAGTTTGTTTTCTTCCCATATTGCAAAGTTTACACTTAGTACATTTTTTTACTTCTTCATTTATTTCTTCTAAATAAGAATACATTTTTATAATCCTTTTTTTATATTATTTTTGTAAAATATTACAATGTAACTATCATTGTAGCTCTTCCACCAAATAAATTTCCTTCTACTCTTACAGATTCTACTTTGTCTCCGTTGCAAACACTACAAATACCACAATCTATAATATTTTCCTTTTTAATTCCGAGACTTTCTAACATTATTCTATTTATTAAAACAGTATCTATATTATATTTTTTAATTCCATCTTCTTCCTTTCCAATTTCAATGAATTCTTCTATTCTTCCTGTATAATAAAAAATTCTTTCACAAATTTCTTTTACATCTTCATCAACTTCAAAATGATCTTTCCTAATTGAAGGACTAATAAAACATAAAATATCTTTTGCTTTACAATCATAATAATTAACCATTTTTAAAACAGCTTTTTCAACAATCTTTTGAAAAGTTCCTTTCCAGCCAGAATGAATATTAGCAATTACTTTTCTTTTTGGATCGAACAAAATAAACAGTATACAATCTGCGTTTTTCGTAGTTAATGTAATGTCTAATTTATTTGTTATAAGCCCATCTACATTATTTAACATTTCTGTAGTTTCAACTTTATCAATACATTTTACATTATTACTATGTGTTTGTACTGGTTGAACAATTGTATTTACATCTATATTCAACACTTTACACAACTTTTCATAACTTGAAAAATTCCTTTTTTGATTAAATCCAAAATCAATATCATTACTTTTTAAAGTATATGCATGTCTAATTCCGTAATTTAAGAGTCTTTTAAATTGAATAAACTCTATTCCATCTTTTTTGACAAATATTATTTCTTTATTTTTATTTTGGAACATAATTACTCTCTTTCTTTTAATTAATTCTTAAATATTAAATATATAAGAAATACTATTTAAAAATTCTAGGCACTCTATTTGAAATTGTTGACATAATTTCATAGTTTATTGTTCCTAAACTATTTGCAATTTTATCTAAAGTTATAATTTCATTATCCCAAATATAAACCTTGCTACCAACTTCTACACCTGGTATATTACTAACATCAACCATAAAACTATCCATACATATTGTTCCAATTATTTTTGCCTTTCTTGCGTTAATAACAACATATCCATTATGATAATATTCTCTTCTAATTCCATCTGCATATCCAATAGGAACTGTAGCAACTTTTGTATTTTTTTCTGCTATAAATCTTCTTCCATAACTTATACTCTCCCCTTTATTTACATCCTTTAAAAAATTAATTGTTGAAACTAATTTAGCAACAGGTTTAAGATTAATTTTTTTCCCAGCTCCATTATAACTTTCATAGCCATATAAGATAATACCTGGTCTTACTAAATTAAAATAACTTTCTTTAAAATTTAAAATTCCATTAGATGCTGAACAGTGTATATATTTTAGTTTACCAATCTTTTTTTCAATTATTTGAACAGCTTGCTCAAATTTTTTTATTTGCATCCTTGTATAGTCCTTATCTGTATCTGCAACGGAAAAATGTGTATAAGCCCCTTCAACAATTATGTTTTCAGTTTTTTTTATTTCATCAATAAAACTTTCCAACTTTTCAATTGAAATTCCAGTTCTACCCATTCCTGTTTCAATTTCTAAATGAACTTTTATTCTTCTTTTTTTCTTTAAAATTTTTCTTAAAAACTCTATTGAAGAAAGTCCAATTGTAATATTATTTTCTAAAATCGTCATATAGTCTGTAATATCAGGCTGATTTAAACATAATATTTCATTTTTATAACCTATTTGTCTTAAATTTTTTCCCTCTTCCGCTATTGCAACAGCAACAATTTTGAATCTATTTAAAATATCTTTTCTATAATTTATATATGTTCCATAGCAATTTGCCTTAACAACAGGCATTAATGTAATTTTATTACCAACATACTTTTGAATTTCATTTACATTAGATTCAAAAGCATTTAAATCTATCTCCATATAAGATGATCTCATTAAACCACTTCTTTCCTAAAAAATTAGATTTAAATATAAATATACAAAACTATTCGATATTTAAAAAAATATAAGTTTTTATTATACTTGATAAGCTGCTTTTATAAGAAATATATCCAATTATTTAAATAATAATTACCTAGTATTTTTACTAATATAATCATACTCATTTCCTTTTATATTTGTATTAAAATTACAAATTGTCTTATATTTACAAAAATCACACCCTGTTTGTTTTTCATAATAAAAAGGTTTTATATCAATTTTCCCCTTTAAAATTTCTTCTGAAATATTTTTAATAGCTTTTTTTACATTTTTTTGTAATTCTTTGAATTCCTCTTCATTTAAACTATTGGATTTATAATTTGAAATATCCCCTTCCTTAGTTAAACTTACTGGAATAATGTTAGATGTTTCTCCATTTTGTAAAGTTTTATCCATAGATTTAATTACATTAACATCTGCAAGAACAAAGCCTTGCATCTTGAAACCTTTCCTAATTTCTCTTTCTATTTCCTCTTCACTCAAATTTTTTGAAGCTTTTACAATACTATCTATCATTCCTAAATATAAAAGTCCACTAGCTTCATAATTTTTTTGATGTGTTATTGCATCCAAATAAGTTATAAGTTGTATTTGAAGTCCTGCTTCTATTTGGTTTAAATCCATTTTTTTTGTTGAAGATTTATAATCAATTACTCTAACATATTGTTTATTATTAGCAAAACCAACATCTACTCTATCTATTTTCCCAACAATTTCTAATTTATTATCATCAAATAAAGACATTTGTATTGGTTTATATTCACTTAAATTATTGAATTCTATTTCATGTCCTAATACTTCAAAATCACTATTTCTTATAGTATAAACAATATATAATAATGATTTTATGATAACCTTTTTTAGTCTTCTTGTAAGTAATTTATATTTTGCTGTACTTGAAAAAGTAAAATACTTTGACTCTTCAAGAAGCGAATCTATTATTTCACTACATAGATTTGTTACTTTTTCGTTAGAAATACTTTTAAGATTCTCACTATTTTCATCAATTTTTTTAAAAAACTCATCTATAACTTCGTGCATAAATGAACCAGTATCTAAAGTATTCATCTTCAATTCTTCTTTTTCCTTTAATCCCAATCCATATGATAGATGAAATGAAAAAGGACATTTTCTATAAGTTTCTAATTTTGAAATACTAGTTCTCAGTAATTTCCCATATAAATTATGTATATTTTCTTTAGAAATAATTTCTGTTAAGTTGCTATAATTATTTCCTTCAATTATAGAGTTAAATTCTTCGTTTTTAGTATTATAAAAAAATAATATTAACTTTTCTTCTTCATCAGTTAATTCTTTTCCATCTAAAACCTTCTTATAGGTTTTTAATGCTTCCTCAAAAGCAACAGTTTCATTTACAAAAGATAAACTACTGTAATAATCCTCTGTTTCTTCTACTAAATTTGGAAAAAGTCTTTTTAATCTATTAATTAGAATAGATGGTCTTAAAGATTTACCACTATTATCTGTTGTAGGATATGACAAATATAGTCTTTCTTCCGGCAAGCTTAAAGTTCTATAAATGTTAAATTCTTCCTCATACAATAGTTCTTCTCCTGTTTTAGCAATTTCAAGACCACAGTTTTTTAGTTTTTCTCTGTCTAAATCATTTAAATAACCTTCTTCTCTAAAACTTGAAGGAAAAACTCCATCAGTAATTCCAATAACAAATAAAACTTTTATTTTATTGCTTCTACTTCTTTGAGTATCTCCTAAAATAACTTGATCTTGAAGTAAAGGAAGTTTACCTAGTTCACTATTTTTAATTCCTACTTGTAATAAATTATTGTATTTTTCAAAACTAACTTTTTCATTTTTAAAAAGAAGAACTAATTCATCAAGAATTTGTACTAAAATATTGTAACTAGTATTATATTCATCTGAAAGTTCTATATTATTTATTTGTTTAATCTTATTGTCTAAAATTTCATTTATTCCATTTTCAGATAAAAACCAATATAACTCTTTTGTAATTTCATAAAAAGTCCTATTACCTGTAGTATTATTTTTTAACATTACTAACGGATCTATAATTGCTTTTCTCATATTTTCAAGTTTTGACTGTCTATCATTTATAGGTTCATAATTAAACTCTCTATTATACCACTTAGAACCTTTTATTCCCCATTTTCTACAATAGTTTTCAAATTCATATATTTCTTCATCTTTATAATAATTAAGTCCAGTTTTTAGAAAATTAATTATAGAATCAAAAGACCAGTTTTTAGAATAAATTTCTAATAAGCTTACTATATATTTTATTAAAATATTTTGATTTAGTTCTTTTTTAGTATCTATAAATAATGGGATATTATATTTAGAAAAAACAACCTTTGCTTCTTCTTCATAATTTTCTATATCTTTTGTTACAATTCCTATTTCATTAAATCTAAATCCTTCTTCTCTTACTAACCTAATAATCTCTTTTGCTACATATTCAATTTCTAAATAGGAATTATTAAATGAAAAAAGTTTTATATTTTTTAAAGGTTTATCATATCGATTTTTATTAAATTTATATATATTCTTTTCTAAAAATTCTAATTCATGATTTTTAAATCTTTTAGCTTTCCCTAAATATATTTTTTCTATCTTTGCTTTTTTATCTTCTGCAATCTTTAAAAGTTTTTTTGCAAATTTTTTATTAAAATAGAAAATATCTGTATCTTTTTGAGATAAACCATCTAATTCGTTAGAACAAACTGTAACATTAATTTCCCTAGCTTTATCTAATAGCTTTTCAAAAACCCTATATTCTTGTTCAGTAAAACCTTGAAAATCATCTATAAACAAAATACTATTAACAAAAATATTAGAATTTTGTAAATTATTACCTAAAAGTTCTAATAAATCATTATCGTCTATAAAAAAGTCCTTCATTTTTTCTTCATATTTTTGATAAACTAAAGATATATCTTTAATTTTTAAATTTAAATATTCCTCTTTTGAATTAAATTCTATTAGGTCATTTTTTGATATTCTATGTTTTTTAAATTCTGTAAGCATATTTCCGAACTATATCTATATTTTTATCTGATTTTCCTAAAAATTTTAAATTACTTTTTTCCTTTGATAAAATATCATAGATAAGCATAGCTCTTCCAGTTTTAGAAAGACGATTTTGGGTAGAAATATTTAATTCATCAAGAACCCTTTTTGCCATTCTACTTAAAGTTAATACTTCAACATTTAACAATGTATTTTTCTTAGTATATTCAAATATGTTTTTTTCAGCCATTAAATTACTTTGCTCAGGTACAATGAGATAGATATTTTTATCAATATCTATCTTTTTTTTCAAATCTTCATATAAATATGTACTTTTACCACTTCCACTTTTTCCATAAATTAGTTTAAAATCCATTATCTAATATAATTCTCCCTACTTATAGTTGGATAAACAAAGTTTGAATTATTAACAATATTTCCATCTTCAACATGATCCTTGAAAAAATCATTTGAACCCTTTAAAAAATATCTAGTATATATATCACTGGATACACGTCCAACACCTACAATAACTGGATCGTCCCAAGTACTATCAATTGCATACCATAAATCGTCTATTTTTACATAATTCCATGCATGACTTTCACTATCTCCATTAGAATTTTTACCAATCCCACAAACAACAATACATGGAATATTAGCTCCATCTAAAAGATATTTCATTGCTTTAGAATACCCTTCACAAACAGCATTATGTTGCATTAAAATACCATATATATTGTAAATATTTTCTCTTTCTATAGATTGATCATATTCTGTATTTTCTATTACATAATCATGTATTCTTTTTATTTTTTCATAATCAGATAATCCATAAATTTGTTCTGCAAATTCGTTTCTGAATTTTTCTAAAGTATTAATAGATGCTTGCAACATTTGTAAATCTTGAAAATAATCTGATAAATAATTTGAGCCTTCTTTTGGTCCAATTTTTACTCTATAAGTTTTTAATGGTCCAAAAGTTGTTATTTCAGTAGACATATAAATTTTAGTAATATCTAAATAGAATAGTTCTGGATTGTCAAACATTAAACTATTAACAGAAAGCTGAAAGGAATTTTCTAAGATATTCTCTCCATTTTCTTGATGAAGTAATTCATTAAAATCTGTACCAAAATTAGCTGTATATGTACCATTCATAAGTTCGTCTTTATGTTCAATAAACTGCAAATATATCAGTTTTCCATAAACATCTAATTGACTATAATATACACGATTAAAAGTATTATTTGTATCTTCATTTTTGATATTAACCTCTTCTTGTTGCGTATTGTATTCTGTTTCTTGTTCTTCCCCTACTGGTCGTATTATCTCTGGAATTATTACATTATCATATCCACCAGTACGTTCGTTTTGATTATCAACAACTTTAGTCCTGGCATTTATCCACTCATCTATATTATCCTCTGTGACAATTTCTTCTAAATCAACTGCTACAGATATTTCTGAAACTTTATTTCCTAAAAAATATGCTATGCTGTATTTTTGTGGAACACTTATAATTCCAAAAATATCTAAACAAAAATATGTAGTTAAAAGTAAAATTAGTATCATTGAAAATATTAAAATTCCAGTTACTAAATTATCTTTTCTTTCCAAAAAAAATTTCCCCCTTAAATTTTACCTCTATTAGTATCTAAAAACCTAAGACTTAAGCATCTCTTCTCCAATAAAATAAGTATTGTTGCGCTAGCCCCTGAAAATTAGAAAACTTTTCTTCAGCTAATTTTTTTATTTTAACTTTACTGACTTTTTCTTCTACTGGTTCATGAATATATAAATCATTTATAACTCTACGTACCCAAACATCTACAGGAAAAGTATCATATCTTTTTAAAGAAAAAAGCATTATACAATTAGCAACCTTTTCTCCAACACCATCTAATTTTAATAACTCTTCTTCTATTTTTGATGTATTATTAGATTTTTTAAGGCAATCCAAATCTATTTGCTTCTCTAAAATCATTTTAGTTGTTTTAAAAACTCTTTTGTCTCTAAAACCTAGACCTAGTTTCCTTAAATCTTCAACACTAGCTTTTGATAAGCTTTCCGGCGTAGGAAAAGTATAATATTTTTTTCCATTAAATTGAATTTCATTTCCATAATTACTTGAAAGTCTTTCAATTATTTTTTTTATTCTTGGAATATTGTTATTTGCAGAAATAATAAAAGAAATTATACATTCCCATAAATCTTGATTTAAAATTCTAATCCCATATCCAAATTTAATACTTTCTTTCATATAATCATCAATACTAGATAATTTTTCTTTTAAATGAGTATAATTTGTATCTAAATCAAAATATTCTTTTACAACACCTTCTATATTTCTATCTAATATACCATTAAATATATAATTTTCTCCATCTTTTTTAACATTTAATACACCATATTTTATAACTCCAGTATAACTATTATCTTCTTCTACATTCCATCTAAAACATTGACCACATTCAAATATATGTATTAAATTAAAAGATTCTGGATTTTTTAAAATAAAAACTTGTTCTTCCATATTATTATTTTAATACAATTATAAATTATTTTCAATGTAAATTTAAAATTTTATTCCTCTTTAAATCCGAAGCCCATATACTTCTCTAGCATCTGTAATAATTATAAATGCATTTGGATCAATTTCTAGAGCAATATCTCTAATAGTTATAACATTTCTTCTTTTACAAGCACACATAATTATTGTTTTTTCTATATTTTTATACAAACCTTTTCCATATAAAGCTGTTGCTCCGAACGACAAGCTCTTCCATCATTTTTTTAGAAATTTCTTCTGTTTTATCTGATATAATGTATAGAGTCTTACTAAAATTAATTCCTTCAAAAACAATATCTATCATTTTTCCACTCATAAAAATTGCTATACACGAATACAAAACTATCTCAATTTCCTTAAAAACTAAAAAATTAGCAGAAATAATTATAACATCTATTATTATAATTAAATTGCTAGCATTAAACTTATTTGAAATACTTTTAATAAGACTAACTAATAAATCTGTTCCACCTGTTGAGCTTTTAGATTTAAAAATAAGACCTAGTCCTATACCGTATTAATACACCACCATAAATACTACTTAAAAATTTATCTCTAGTAAAAGGTTGTATAAATACCATTAAATCTAACATCTTTGAATAAAAAGCTGTTCCAAAAATTGTCTTTATTAAAAATTTTTTTCCTAGTTTAAAATACGCAATAATAAAAAATGGTAAATTCATTAAAATAATGCTTGTACCCATTGGAATTTTGAAATGATAATAAAATATTGTCGCAATACCAGAAAAACCTCCTGTAGACAGTTTGTTTGGAAGCAAAAAAACACCTGTACCTATGGCCATTACAGTACTTCCAATTACTACTAAAATATATTCTTTTAAAATCTTATTCAATAAAAAAGCACCTCATAAATTTAGTATAGGTACCTTTTATTTTTTTATTCTATTTTTTTATATTTTATTCATCATCAAGAAAATCCTGATATTTTTTAGTAACTTTAACATCTATTTTCTCAATCGGACATTTTTCATCTACTTTAAGAACAACATCAACATCATAGAGTTCTTTAAGCTTACTTATATTTTCTCTTTTATATCCAACAACATTACTTGTATTTCTAGGATTAACTCTTATTTCTACTTCTTTAACTTTGGCATTAATCTTTTTAATCTTTTTTAATATTGTATCATAGTAAATTGATGATTCTACCAAACTTCTAAAAGTATCATGATATGGACCTGCTACAACTTCACTTTTTTCTTTTGTTGGATCAGAAATAGTTTCAGTATTTTGAAGACCTATTCTAATAATATCTATTTTTTTCTTTCCAAAAAAATAACACAATTCTTTACATCTTTCAACAGCTTGTTCAACAGTAAGTGGCTCATATCTTCCTTGATTATATTCTTTTTCAAGTTCTGTTCCTTTAATTACTAAAACAGGATAAATTCTAATCATTTTAGGCTTTAATTTAGCTAAATCCTTTGCAGTATTTAATTCATCTAATTCAGTACTTTCTGGAAGTCCTACCATCATTTGATGGCCTAACTTAAATCCATACCATCTAATCATTTTTGATGCTTTTTTTACATCAGAAAATTTATGTCCTCTTTTACATCTCTCTAATATGTAATCATTTGTAGATTGTACGCCTAATTCAATTGTTTTAACTTTATATTTTTTTAGTTTTTTTAATACCTCTTTATTAATATAATCTGGACGTGTAGAAATTCTAATAGAATTTACTTTCTTTTTCTTAATATATTCATAAACTGTACTTAATAATTCTTCTTGAAGTTCTGGATCTATACCAGTAAAACTTCCTCCAAAAAAAGCTACCTCAACTTTTGAATTTTTATCCTTAAAATTTTCTAAATAGTATTCTATTATTTTTTTTACATCTTCTTTAGTAGTATTTTTTTCTTCCCCACTAATCTTATGCTGATTACAAAAAGTACAATCATTTGGGCAACCTAAATGTGGAACAAAAATTGGAATTATATATTGATTTTTCATATTAATTTTAATTTCCTTCTTTGCTTATTATTTCTTTATAATTTTTATATAATAAATTATGTAATTGTTTAATTTTATTTATTAATTATTGAACTATTTATTATTAAATAAATTAACTATTTAATAATTCTAAAGTTCTTCTTGCCGCCTCCATTTCAGCTCCTTTTTTGCTTTTACCAATTCCTCTTTCCATCTTTTTCCCATCTATTTCTACTTCAGCCGTAAAAGATTTATCATGGTCTGGACCTTCTTCTTTTACAATTATATATTTAATTGTAACTTCTCCATTAACTTGTAACTTTTCTTGTAAAACAGTTTTATAGTCTTTTGTTCCAACATTACTTGATGCAAACTCAATCTGGCTTTTTATATTATTTATTATAAACTTTTCTGCTTCTTCAATATTAGAATCCAAATAAATTGCCGCAATTATTGCTTCAACTGTATCTGCAAGAATTGCTTTTCGATTTCCATGAGATGTTTTTTCACTTTTCCCTAAAAGTAAATAATTTATAAATCCATGAACTTTAGCAACTTCATATAAACTATCCTCACATACTGAATATGCTCTAACTTTAGTCATTTCTCCTTCCGATAATCCAGAATAATTAGTAAATAAATATTTACTGCTAATAAATTCTAATATACTGTCACCAAGATATTCTAATCTCTCATAACTTTCTGCTTTGTTTTCATAAGCATACGATTTATGAGTAATAGCTTTTATTAATAAAGATTTATTTTTAAAAGTATATCCTATTTCTTTTTCTAAATTTTCCAATCTATGTAAATAGTAAATATCCATCTTTCCCTCCAAATATTGTAATTATTATATACTTTTTTTTTATATTTTGCAATAAATAAATCAATACTGGTTTTTAACTATTTTTTTGTTACAATTCAAATTTAATAAAATAAATTAGGTTACGATATAATTTTTTCAAAAATTATATCGTAACCTAAGAAATATGATTCTTTTTATTATATTATTCTCTTTAATAAATACTATAGTAATATACACTTTGATTTATTACATCAATCAATTTATAAATTAAACATTTTCCTTAATATAATCAACTACATCTTCAACAGTAACAACTTTTTCTGCATCAACATCAGGTATTTCAATATCAAATTCTTCCTCTAAAGCCATTACTAATTCAACTATATCTAAAGAATCAGCTCCTAAATCATCTATAAAAGATGCTTCCATAGTAACAGCTGTTTCTGATACTCCTAATTGTTCAACTATTATATCTTTTATTTTTTCAAAAATTTCTTCTGTACTCATAATAAGTACCCCTCCTTTTAAAGATTTAATCTATATAATCTATTATTATTATATAGAAAACAAAATGTCAAGTGTTTTTTATCTTTTTTTCAAACTCTTCTTTTAATTTTTCTACAGCTTTACTTTGAACAAATTTTTCAGCTTGCTTTAAAGTAAAATAAAATAAAAAATCATCACTACTTCCATGAGCTTTTACAACTGGTTTTTTTACACCTAAAAATAAAGCTCCTCCATACTGCTTATAATCCATTGTTTTTGAAAACTTTTTTATCATAGGTAAAGCTGGAACAGTTGCTAGTTTAGTAAATATATTTTTCTTCAAACTTTCTGTTAAATTTGTTTTTACTAGTTTTCCTAAACCTTCAACTGTTTTTAGAAAAATATTTCCAGTAAATCCGTCTGTAATAACAGCATCTACTTCCCCTGAAAAACAATCTCTTCCTTCAACATTTCCTATAAAATTTATTCCATATTCCTTTGAATTATTTATTAAAAGCTCATATGTTTCTTTTACTAAATCATTTCCTTTTGTTTCTTCTGTACCTATATTTAAAAGACCAATTCTTGGGCTTTTTAAGCCTAAAACATTTTTTAAGTATATTGTTGACATTTGAGCAAATTGGACTAAATTTATTGGTTTACAATTTGTGTTTGCTCCAGCATCCATAAGCATAAACTGTCCATTATAAGCCGGAAGCATCGGAGAAATTGCTGGTCTATCAACTCCTTTTATTCTACCTACTAATAATGTTGCCCCTGTTAATAAAGCACCTGAATTTCCCGCAGAAATAAAAACATCTCCCTCTCCATTTTTAAGCATATTAAAACCAACAACCATTGATGAATCTTTTTTATGCTTTATAGCCTGTGTTGGTATATCACACATTTCTATTTGTTCTGAAGCATGTTTTACCGTAATCTTTGAATCTACCTCTTTTATTGTATCTTTTCCATATAATTCTTTAGTTTTAGAATTTATAATATTCTCATCACCAATTAATACAATATTAGAGCTAATCTCTTTAGCAGCCCTAACAGCTCCTTTTATAGTGGCATCTGGTGCATTATCACCACCCATTGCATCTAATAAAATTACCAAAATTGTTCCTCCTTAAATTAATATATATTACTCTATATTATTAGACATTACTATTTTAATCGCTTTATTTAAAAAAAGCAATATATTTTTATTAAAACATTTAACTCAGTGAAATTTACAGTTTAAATATCTTTTAATTATTTTCATGTAGATAATCTTTTCCATTCCCTCTCTTACTATTTAACATTTTAAGATAATCATCTTCAACAATATAGTTTTCTTCTTGTATTTCTTCTTCATCCCATAATTTCATAAACTTAACAATAATTCTAGATTTAATTACTGCATAAATAATTAAACCTAAAATTATTAATTTAATTATTTTTACAATAAAATCTCCAAATATATCAAAAAATGTTTTTCCAACAAATTTTTTCCTGTGTATTTTATTTTTTTGTATTCCAACAAAATCTAAATCTTTCTTTATTTGTATAAGTAAATTAACATCAATTTTATATATTTTTGCAAGTTCATACAAAATCTCTTCTTTTGGAATTTCATATCCATTTTCCCAGTCATTAATATCTCTTACTGTTACGCCATTATCTGCTAACTTAATTGCAATCTCTTCAGCAGATAATCCCGCTTTTTCCCTTCCTTCTTTTAATTTAATACCTAAAATATTAATTGCTATTTTTTTCTTTGACATTTTTATTCCCCTCTTAAATCAAATATATGTTTATTTTATATTTAAAAATAATAAAAATCAATACATTTTGTAGAACAAATCGCAATAATAAAATTTTTAGTTATAATTCACGGCTGATATAAATTTATTAAAATGCTGTGAATTGTAACTTATTAGTAAAGGCTAATTAATTCTCTAACTATTTAAAACTATTATTTAGTAACGGAAGTCTAATGGAATAAAAAAAGATGCTTCAGAAAAACTCTGAAACACCTTATTTTATTGAGTTTTTATTGAATAATATCAGCAACAACACCAGAACCTACTGTTCTATTTTATGTTGATTTAGTTTGTTGCAGTTTGGTTAAATAGCATTATTTCAACACATTTTAATGTTAATTTAATTCAGTTCTATTCAATTATTTCAAACCAAGTTGTTAAAAAGTTGTTAAAAGC
>JAFXMI010000044.1 GCA_017530505.1 Clostridia bacterium
GCACCAGCCCAAGAAGCACCATGGGATGAGGAAGAAGAAGAGGCACCAGCTCAAGAAGCTCCATGGGATGAGGAAGAAGAAGAAGAGGCACCAGCACCAAAAGCTCCATGGGATGATGAAGAAGAAGAAGAGGCACCAGCACCAAAAACTCCATGGGATGAAGAAGAAGAAGAAGAGGCACCAGCACCAAAAGCTCCATGGGATGATGAAGAAGAAGAAGAGGTACCAGCACCAGAAGCTCCATGGGAAGACGAGGCTGAAGATGGAGAAAAAGTTTTAAAAGATGATATGGTATTCTTAAGCCAAGATTTGTTTGCCTATGATGGATCACCTAAAATACCAACAGTTACTGTAATGGACGGGGATAAAAAATTAAAAAGAGGGATAGATTATACGATTTTACTTAAAGATAATGTTCATATAGGAACTGCAAGAGCAGAAATAACAGGTATAGGAAATTATAAAGGACAAGTAATAAAATATTTTACAATTGAGGAAATTTATCCAGTTATATTAGAAAAATACAAGACAACTGTTGTTGAGGATAGATTCTGTATAAGAGAGATTTTGCCAAAAACAAAAATCAAGATTTTTAAAGGAAAAATCAAAATAAATGGAAAAATAGAGTTTTATAAAAATGGAGAAACGATAGAAGATGAAAATACTAATATTGGTATAGGACAATTATAAAAATTATAATAGATGATGTTGAGAAAGAATACACAGCAATCGTTAAAGGAGATGTAAATGGAGACGGAGATGTTAATATAATTGATGTATTAAAAAAAACAGTAAGATTAGGTACTACTAAAATATTACAAAAAAGTTACAAAGGTTACTTAAAAAAGTAAATTCCACAATTGAAGAATAATTGATAGTATGAGAGAAAGTTCTATTTTCAAGGGCTTTCTTTTGTTTGAGACTTTAAATTTTGTTAAAAATGTGCTATAATTTTCTTAGATTAAAGAAAAAAAGTGCATGACAAACACACGACTGCAATTTTTTGTCTTTGATTAAATTCCACTCTTGTCTAAAAGAAAATTCAGTGCTGTTATCAGTTAAAATAACAGGGAAAGTTTTTTGAAATAATTCAGTGCCAAGTTCTTGTTCAATAATATTTCTTTAGTCTAAAGTTAAATGTAAATTGTTACTCATAGTAAACCTCCAAAACTTATCAAAGAAGCCATATAACAATATTCTAACATGAATTAAGAAAAAATGATAATTTGCAAATAATGCTTAAGCCAAACAAAATTATATCATTTTAGAATTGTCAATAGTTTTCTCGGCATAAAAGAGCTAAAGCTCATTTATTACAATTACCTATTTACAATTCTTTTAAATACGGTTCTAATAAAGAGTTTTAGGAATAAAACAAAAAGGAAAAATCAAAACAAAATTCCACTCATTTAAAAAGTGGAATTTAAAAATAAAATTAAGGTAAAATACAAAAAAATGTTATAAATTTGTTGATAAAATAATACATAAATGATAAAATTAAAGAAAAATAATGGGGTGATACTTATGATAGATCTTAAATTTACAGATGAAGATATTGAAATGATAAAAAAATATAAAATTAAAAAGTATTCTGCAATTAACCAATTACTTATATCAAATAGTTTAATAGATTTAAATATTTTAATGTCTTGTGATAAAGATAGTGAAGAGTATCGCTTTTATACAAAAGATGTAATTAAAGAAAATATAGAATTAATTATAAAACTTTATGAAATAATGTTAAAATCATATTATAAAAAAGAAAATAAAGATACATGGTTATTATCTTATTCAACTACTGTTCCTGAAATAGAGAGATTAAAAAATGAAATATATATTGATAATTTTTTAATTACAACGTCTAGAAAAGAAAAAATTAAAAATCAAAGTTTAGAAGAAATGCCAGCTCTTCTTAATATTATAGGAGATGGATGTATTCCAATACTAAATATTGATGAAGCTTTAGGATTAGAAACTAAGGAACCTGAAATTCTTATTAGTCCTTTTACTAAAATAAAGGAGTTTAAGGAAAATGAACAAATTGCTTTAGAAGATGAAAAAATTTTAAGAATTTATACAGTAATACTTGAAAAACAAGATTTACAGGAAATTACAGAAGAAGAAAGAAAATCAATATACAATTATATTATTTCTTCAACTGAAGTAGTGGATCAAAAATTAAAAGAGGCAGTTGAAAATGAAAAAGATAAAATTGAAATAAATGAAGAAATTAGAAAATTAGAAGTATTATTAAAAAAATATGAGCAAGATGTAGCAAAAAAAATTCAATTAAAGGATTATTTAGAATCAGAAAAAAATGCAGATTCAAATGACATTAAAAGAATTAAGGATAATATTAATAGTTTAGAAGATAAAAGTTTAAACATATTTGAAGAAAAAAAATTGTCAATGGATTTTATTACAAAATGGAAAAAAAATATTAGTGTATATATAATGGCTGAATTTAGGGAACTTGAAATCAAATATGAAGAAGAAGCCAAGGCACAAGATTTAAAAGAAAATAAAAAAATGAAAAAACTTGAAGAAAATGCAATAATAAAACAGGTAGAATTAGAAAAAGAATCTGTAGAAAATATTGCTAAGGCTGTTAACAAAGAGTGCGATGAAAATATTATTATAACAGAAAGATTAATTAATGATATTCAAAAACTAATTATTAAACAACAAAATCATGCTAAAATTGCTGAAAATATTGGTGCAAAATATTGTGCTTTAAATAATGGATTTGAATCGAAAAAGAAAGCAGAGCTTTTGCTAGAAAAGGTCAAATATATTAAAGACAAAGCTAGAGAAGTCTGTGAAAATATTAATAAAAGTTTACTATCAGAAAAATTACTTGAAATATCTAAAGTAAATTTACAAATAAATGTATTATTAAATTATTTGAATAATCCAAAAAGCAATATAGGACAATCTAAAATTACAAGATTTGAGGAAATGTCTATTATAGAAGAAAACGAATTAAAGAGAGCAATTGCTAGCAAAATATTAAGTATACGTGGAGAAGCTGAGCTAAAAAAATTAAAAGATGACTTAGAAATTTTAGAACAAAAAGGTGCTTTTAAACGTTTAATTGGATTTTTTACAGGTTCAAATAAATTAGATGTAGTTAAAGAAGAGCAAATTGAAATTAGGCAAAAAGCAATTAGAAAAACTTTATCTCAAAAAATGAGTTTAGTTTATAATTATAGTATACATGAACTAGTTGCTGAAATTGAAATGTTTTTAAATGATAATGAAGATGATGAACTAGTTGAAACAGATTATTATATTTTAAAAAACATGGAAGATGAACTTCGTAGAAACTTTATTATTTCAGATAGTAAGGTAAACGAAATAATTGAAGCAAAAGAAAAGAAAAATTTACCAGTTGAGGTAAAAAAGATTTCAAAAAGAGAGCTTATTGAAATTGAAACTTATAGATTTTTGAATAAATATGGGTATGATATAAGAAATGATGATGAAGAACCAGAATATAAAGATACCTGTCAGGACGAAATTTCAAATATAATTGATTATATTAATAATTCAAATATTTAACTTAAATTATTATTAGGAGATGTTAACTAATATGGAAAGTAAAAAGATTATTTTAAGCGGAATTCAGGCTACGGGAAATTTAACTTTAGGGAATTACTTGGGAGCGTTAAATAACTGGACTCAAATGCAAGATAAATACGACTGTTATTATATGATAGCTGATTTACATACTCTTACAGTAAGACGCAATCCAGAGGAATTGAGAAAAAATACTCTATCTCTTATTGCTTTATATATTGCAGCAGGACTAGATCCAAAGAAAAATACTATTTTTATACAATCACATGTACCAGCCCATTCTCAATTATCATGGATTTTAAATTGCTATACATATATGGGAGAACTTAGTAGAATGACCCAGTATAAGGATAAAGCAACTAAACATCCCGATAATCTAAATAGTGGATTATTTAATTATCCTGTTTTAATGGCTTCAGATATTTTACTTTATAATGCTGATTTAGTTCCAGTTGGAGAAGATCAAAGACAACATCTTGAAATAACTAGAGATATAGCTGAAAGATTTAATTCTATATATGGGGAAACTTTTAAAATTCCAAAAGCATATGTTGGAAAAGATGGGGCTAGAATAATGGGACTTCAAGATCCAACAAGTAAGATGAGTAAAAGTGCTGAAAATGAATTAGATAAAGTTTTACTTACAGATACACCTGAATTAATAATAAAAAAGTTTAAGAAAGCTATTACAGATTCTGAAAATAAGGTAAAATATGATAAAGAGAATAAACCAGGAATTAGTAATTTAATGGTAATTTATGGAGTTATTAAAAATAAATCTATGGATGAAATTGAAAAAGAATTTGATGGAGTTGGCTATGGAGATTTCAAAAAGACAGTTGGAGAAGCTGTTGTAGAAAGGCTTATACCAATGCAAGAAAGATATAATGAATTAATAAATGAGCCAGAAAAATTAAAGGCAATTTATCAACAAGGTGATAAAAGAGCAATAGTAAAAACAGCAGATTTATTAAAAGAAGTTTATAGAAAAGTTGGATTAGTCGTAGATTAAGTTACTTCCTTTTTAAATACATAAATTCAATATATAATAGATTTCTTTATTATATAATATAAATTAGGGAAGGAATTTCTTTATGTTTGTAGATTATGCAAAAATATTTATAAAATCAGGAGATGGTGGAGACGGTGCTGCAACTTTTAGAAGAGAAAAATATGTTGCAGCTGGTGGACCAGATGGTGGAGATGGAGGAAAAGGAGGAGACATCTATTTTAAAGTTGCTCCTAATCAAAATACTTTAATTGATTTTAGATATACAAAAAAATTTAAAGCGGAAAATGGTCAAAATGGTAGCCGGAAATCGATGCTTTGGGAAAAGTGGAGAGGATCTTTATATTATGGTTCCAAAAGGGACTGTCGTAAAAGATGTTGAAACAGGAAAAGTTATTGCCGACTTATCAGAAGATGGACAAATTGAGCTTATTTTAAAAGGTGGAAAAGGTGGAAAAGGAAATGTACATTTTGCTACTTCAACAAGGCAGGCACCTCATTTTGCAATTGATGGAGAAAAAGGAAAAGAAAAAGAAATTATTTTAGAACTTAAACTTTTAGCAGATGTTGGTTTAATTGGATTTCCAAATGTTGGAAAATCAACATTAATTTCTAAAATGTCTAGTGCTAGGCCCAAAATAGCTGATTATCATTTTACTACAATAGCTCCTAATCTTGGAGTTGTTAAAACACAACAAGGAGATAGTTTTGTAATGGCAGATATACCTGGTATTATTGAAGGTGCTAGTCAAGGGGTTGGACTTGGAATTCAATTTTTACGTCATATAGAAAGAACAAGACTTTTATTACACGTAATTGATGTTGCTGGAACAGAAGGAAGAAATCCATTAGATGATTTTAATAAAGTTAATGAAGAATTAAAAAAATATAGTGAAAAATTGGGAAATAGAAAACAAATTATTGTTGCAAATAAATTAGACGCTCTTCAAGATGAAGAAAATATGATGGCTTTAGAAAAATTAGCAAAAGAAAATGATATGGAAATATTTAAAATTTCAGCGGTAACAGGAGAAGGAGTAAATGAGCTTATAAATTATGTTGGAAAAGTTGTAAAAGTTCTTCCAAAAGAAGAAATCTTTGATATAGAAGATAGAGTAATATATACTTTAGAAGAAGATAAAGATGAATTTACAATTTTTGAAAAGAAAACAGGAGAATTCTATGTTGAAGGAAATGCAATTGAAAGAATAATGAGAAGGGTAAATATTGGAGATAATGAATCATTTGCATATTTACAAAAAATGTTAAAAAAACTAGGAATAGAAGAAGAATTAAAATCTAAAGGAATAAAAGAGGGAGATACAGTTCATTTACTTGATTGGGATTTTGAATGGTACGAATAATATTTTTAAATAATTAAGTTTTATTATGGTGAGTACTTTTCTACCGATTTTACACAGAATTTTTGTAAAAAAATTATACTTTAACAAAATTACGGAAGGCTTTGTTTTATTTAGTAGCCTTCCAATTTTTTGTTTTTTATAATAAATTTTAATTTAGAAATTATTTATTAAAAGCTATTCAACTGTAACAGATTTTGCAAGATTTCTAGGTTTATCTACATCAAGTCCTTTTTCCTTAGAAATATAATATGCAAAAAGTTGAAGTGGTATAATTGAAATAACAGGTGAAAGGAATTCACTAATTTTAGGAATTTTAATAATATTATCATAATTTTTATCTGCCAAATCTTGATTTGTTATTATAAGTGTTTTAGCACCGCGAGATACTACTTCTTGAATATTACTAACCATTTTTTCAACTAAATGTGGTACAGTTAAAATAGAAACAACTGTAATTCCATTTTCTATTAAAGAAATTGGTCCATGTTTTAATTCACCAGCTGCATAAGCTTCTGAGTGAATATAAGAAATTTCTTTTAATTTTAAAGAAGCCTCTTGACAAGAAGCATAATCAATTCCTCTTCCTAAGAAGAAAACATCTTTTTCCTTGTATATATTATTAGCAAATTTTTTAACCTTTTGGGAAAGTTTTAATGTTTCTTCAACTTTAATAGGTAATTCTAATAAATCTTTTTTTAATATATCAACTATATTTAGATTTTTTCCAATCTGCTGAGCAAAATACATACAGATTATTGAAAAAAGAGTAATTTGACATGTATATGCTTTTGTGGAAGCTACAGCAATTTCTGGCCCTGCATGAGTATAAACTGTATAATCTGCTTCACGAGTAATAGAACTTCCAACAACGTTAGCGATAGCTATTGTTTTTGCGCCTTTTTTCTTTGCAATTTTTAAGGCTGCAATGGTATCTGCTGTTTCTCCAGATTGAGTAATAAAAAAACAAAGTGTATTTTCATTAATAATTGGGTTTTTGTATCTAAATTCTGATGCAATTTCAACTTCAGTAGGTATTTCGCAAATTTGTTCAAACATTACTCTAGCAGAAAGCCCTGCAAACATAGCTGTACCACAGGCTACTATATTAATTTTATTTATTGATTTTAAGAATTCTTTTGAAAAATTTTCTAATCCAGGAATTGAAATAGCTCCAGTTTCTGGAATTAATGAGCCTATAGTTTCCCTTATAGCTTTTGGCTGTTCGTAAATTTCTTTAAGCATGAAATCTTCGTAACCATTTTTTTCAGCGCTAGAAGCAGACCAATCAATATTTCTTTTTTTCTTGTTAATTTTATTTAAATTAATATCGTAAAAATCAATACTATCTTTTTTAATATATGCAAATTCTAAATCGTTTAAAATATAAAAGTCTTTTGTAAACGAAAGGATTGCAGGTATATCTGAACTAATATAGTTTTCATCTTGACAAGTTCCGTATTACAAGAGGGCTATCTTTTCTAACAACTATTATACTATTAGGGTCAAAATTTGATATTATTTCTAAGGAAAAACTTCCTTTAAAATCTTTACAAGCTGAGGTAACAGCTCTTAATACTCTAAGTTCATCATTACTGTTATCTTGAGAATAATAATAATGAATTAAGTTAGGGATAACTTCTGTATCTGTTTCTGATATGAAATTATATCCTTTATCTTTTAAATCTTTTTTTAGTTCTGCATAATTTTCAATAATTCCATTATGAACTACAGCAAACGTATTTGAGTTATCCATATGAGGATGAGCATTTTCTTTAGATGGTTTGCCGTGTGTTGCCCAACGTGTATGAGCAATTCCTATTGTTCCTTCTAGAGAATCAATTCCTTCGGTTTTTTCAAGGTTAGCAACACGACCTTTATTTTTTATATTTTTAATACCGTTTTTCTCTATTGTAGCTATTCCAGCAGAATCATATCCACGGTATTCAAGTCTTAAAAGACCATTAATAAGAATAGGTCTAGCTTTTCTAGAGCCTATATATCCAACTATTCCACACATAAATTTTGTATTTCTCCTTTAAAAAATAAAAATATGTAGGTTAGTAAGCAAGATGATAATTATCTCTGTTTTAGTATTACTACCAGTTTTTAATAATATCTTATATGATGCTTGCTACACCATGAAACCATCCGCCGAGTATTTCGATAAGTTTCTCCTCGTCAACCAAATAATAATTTATATTGGTCCAGGCGCTAAATAAACCTCCTAACTCATATTTTTCCCAACCTTACATTTATACTATAATATATGACTTTTGTGTCCATTGTGTGAATTTTCTTTATTTTTTTATAAACTACTTATGTTGAAAAATAAGGAATTTTAAAAAAAATGTTAACCTTGACTAACATTTTTAGCTATGATATAATTTTAGCTGTAAATATTTTATAGGAAGGAGTGTATAATTAAAAACTAATAATTTTTAATTATACATAATAAAATGATTTCTAAATCACAAGAGGAATACTTAAAAACTATATATATTTTAATAAAACAAAATGGAACTGTTAGAGTTACAGATATTGCTAATAAAATGAAATGTACTAAATCTAGTGTTAATAAAGCTTTAAATAATTTGAAAAAAAATGGGCTTTTAAACTATGAATCGTATGGAACAATTGAAATAACAGAAGAGCGGTAAGTTCTTAGCAAAAAAAATCATTGAGGTCTATGATATTGTTTATTTGTTTTTAAAAGATGTTTTAGCAATAGAAGAACTTGAAGCCAAAAGTGAAGCAGAAAAAATAAAATCTGTATTAAATGATAATACTATAAATGGTTTAGTTAAACATGTACATAAAGTTTTAGATTTAGATAGTTTAGATTGTGATTATGATATTAATAAAGAAAAATGTAGAAAATGCTTAAGAAGAACAAACGTAAAAAAAATATAAATTTTTTTATACCAAGTTTTGCTGAGTATAATTTATAATAATTAAACTATAAAAAATGGAGAGTGAATAAAATGGATAATGTATTGTTAAAAATTGAAGATTTATTTGTAAACGCTGGAGATAGAGAGATACTAAAAGGAATTAATTTAAAAATAAATAAAGGCGAAACTCATGTAATTATGGGGCCTAATGGTTCTGGAAAAACAACTACAGCTAATGCTATTTTAAACAATCCTGAATATAAAAAACAAGATGGTAAAATAGAATTTGAGGGAAAAGATATCACAAATTTAGGGACAGATGAAATAGCTAGAAGAGGTATTTTTATGTCTTTTCAAATTCCAGAAGAAATTCCTGGAATATCTGTAACTAATTTTTTAAAAACTGCTAAACAGCAAGTAACTGGAAAGCCAATAAAAATGTTTGAATTTAAAGAAGAATTAAAATACAATATGGACGGCTTAAATATGAGTTCAAAAAATATTGATAGAAGTTTAAATGTTGGTTTTTCTGGTGGAGAAAAGAAGAAAAATGAAATTTTACAAATGTTAGTATTAAATCCTAAACTTGCTATTTTAGACGAAACAGATTCTGGACTTGATGTTGATGCAATAAAAACAGTTTCAAAAGGAATACAAATGTTTAAAGATGAAGATAATGCAGTGTTAATTATTACTCATAATGCAAAAATTTTAGCTGATTTAAAAGTAGATTTTGTTCATATTTTAGTTGATGGAAAAATCATAAAAACAGGTGGAGAAGAATTGATAAAAGAAATTGAAGAAAATGGATATGCAAATTACAAGAATAATTAATTATATTATATTTTATTTAATAAAAATTTAGAGTTAAAAACATAATTAAGAAAGATAATGACAGCTAATATTATAATCTAATAGTAAGGATGTGATAAAAAATGGATATAAAAGACCAAGAAAATAAAAAAATTGGTTTAAATTCTTATACTCCTACACAGTATAAAGAAGGAAAAAAAATAATATATGAAATGCTATTAGGAGGAAAGACGCTTAAAGACATATATACGTCTATAAATTATACAAAAGGATTAATAGATAAAATAGTATCCGATTTAGAAAAAGAACATCCTAATTTAAAGAGATTAAAAAGAAGAAAAAGTTCAAAACAACAGGAACAAGATGAAAAAGATTTAGAAATATTATTAAATCATATAAATGCAGAGAAACCTTTAAGAGAGCTTGATTGGAACTATGATAAAATTCAACGTCTAACAAATATATTAATTGAAAGGGGACTAATATCTAAAGGTGAAATAAAAGCTAATAAAGCAAAAAATTCATCTAGAAAAAACTATAGATTTGCTCCATTATCACAGGAAGAATTAAAAGATTTTGTTCTAAATTTATTGTATAGAGGATATTCAAATAAAGAAATAAAAGAAGAGGCTAGAAAGCAATTTGGAGATAATAGCTTTGACGTTCCAGAATATAAGCGTATAGTTTTAGAACCATTACCAGAAAGTGAAAAACAAAAAATAAAAGAAGCTATTGATGAACATAGGATTGAAGTACTCAGATATGAAAGAATAGAAAGAATTAAAAACGAGATTAGTCAAGAATTAGAAAATGGAATAGAGCTAGATGATAAAGAATTATCCCAAAGATTAGGCTATGGTCATACAGCAGTAAAAACCTTGCGTGAAACTGCTATAAAAAAAGGAAAATGGTTTTCTGAGGAAGAATTATTACAATACGATAGCATAGTTGCTAAAAAACAAAAGAAAAAAGGGAAACCTAATGTAGATAAAGATTTATTAAATACAGTTCGTTCATATGTTAAACAAGGATTATCAGATAAAGAAATTAGTGAAAGGATTCATTATGATGTTTCCGTAATTTCTCGTGTAAAAAGAGAAGCAAAAGAGTCAGGCTTATGGTTTTGTAATGAATCTATAAAAGTTTTTAAAATATTAAGAAAAATACGAGAAGAAGAAACAGAAACATATCAAAGAATAGATAATGATAACACTAGTGTGCATTTTAGAAAAGCTTATAGGCTTGCTAGAAAACAAGCAATTGCTGAAAATAAGTTTGATAGAAATGGGACAAGAGATAGTATTAAATCTAGGGAAAAATTTTTTTTAGAAGTACAAAAAATAGAAAATCTAGAACAAATTCCAGATGAAGATATAGAAATTTTATTTACTTATTTTAACCTTAAACCTGAAATGGCGACAATAGAGAGGATTAGATTTTTGATTGTAACAATTAATAATAATAGACCAGAACCTTTACAAAGAGCTTTACAATGTACAATGAAATTTATTAAAATTTTTCAAATAAATGATCCTAATAATCTTCTAAATAAACTATTAGACTATAGAAGAGTTTTATTAGAGTACATTAATGGTTATAATGTTTTTAAAGGATTAAATAAGGGAGCTACCTTTGAATTACTTGCAGCTAAAAGTAATGTAGCCCATCAAACAACATCAAATTTAAAAATTGCACTTGAAAAATTTGAAACAAATAGAGGTAAAATTCCAGTATTTCCAGGTGATGATTAATTATAATAGACAGGGGGAAACAATGAAAAAAACTAATGTTGAAGAAATAAATAGAAATATTTATGATATAAAAAATATAGACGATTATGATTATAAAATTCAAAAAGGTCTAACAAAAGAAATTGTAGAAGAAATGTCTAATCAAAAGAAAGACCCAGATTGGATGAGAGAAATTAGATTAAAGGCTTTAGAAATATATAATCAATTAGAACTACCAACATGGGGGCCAAATTTATCTGAGCTTAATATGAACGAAATTGCAACATATGTAAGACCAAAAGGTAAGATGGTTTCTTCTTGGGATGATGTTCCAGAAGATATTAAAAATACTTTTGATAAACTTGGGATACCAGAAGCTGAAAAGACTTCTTTAGCTGGTGTTGGAGCTCAATACGATTCAGAGGTTGTATATCACAGTATAAAAGAAGATTTGATTAAGCAAGGTGTTATTTATACAGATATGGAAACAGCTGTAAAAGAGTATCCTGAAATTGTTAAGGAGCATTTTATGAAATGTGTTCCAATTTCAGATCATAAGTTTGTTGCTCTTCATGCAGCAGTTTGGTCAGGTGGTTCATTTGTATATGTTCCAAAGGGTGTAAAATTAGATATTCCACTTCAATCATATTTTAGATTAAATTCACCAGAATCAGGCCAATTTGAACATACTTTAATTATTGTTGATGAAGGGGCAAGTTTACATTTTATAGAAGGGTGTAGTGCGCCAAAATATAATAAAGTAAATTTACATGCAGGATGTGTTGAGCTTTATGTTAAAGACAATAGCTATTTAAGATATTCAACAATTGAAAATTGGTCTAAAAATATGCTTAACCTAAATACTAAAAAAGCTATTGTTGGGAAAAATGCTGAAATAGATTGGGTTTCTGGTTCATTTGGCTCAAAAATATCTATGCTTTATCCAATGAGTATATTAAATGGTGAAAATGCTAAAACAGAATTTACTGGAATTTCTTTTGCAGGAAATGGACAGAATTTAGATAACGGATTTAAAGTTATTCATAATGCTCCTAATACTTCTTCAGTTGTAAATTCAAAATCTATTTCAAAAAATGGAGGCAAATGTACTTTTAGATCTTTAGTTAGAGTAAATGAAAATGCAAAAAAATCCAAATGTTCAATATCTTGTGAGTCACTTATGTTAGATGATATTTCAGTATCTGATACAATACCTGTAAATGATGTTAGAACTGATGAAGTAGAATTTTCACATGAAGCAAAAATTGGGAAAATTAGTGATAAAGCAATTTTTTACTTAATGAGTAGAGGTTTATCTGAAGAAGATGCAAAAGCTATGATTGTTAGAGGATTTGCTTATCCAATTTCAAAAGAGTTACCTGTTGAATATGCAGTTGAAATGAACAATTTAATAAATTTAGAGTTAGAAGGAGCAATTGGATAATGGATAAATTAAGTATTAATGAAATACCAATTAGAACAGCGAATAATTTTGGTATTAATAGTATTGAAATAGAAAATATTAATATTCCAGAAAATTTCGGATATTTTAGTAATATAGATATTAATATTGAAAGTATAAAAGATAAAGTAAACTTTAGTAATCAAAATTATAGAAAATTAACCTATGGATTAGGGGAAGTACTAGAAACACAGAACAAAGAAAAATGTAATTGCCCTTTAAAAGTTGATGTTAGCTCAATTCTAAATAAAGAAATAAAAATTGATTTCTTATTTAATCAGTCAAATAGAAATTTAGCTGAAAATATTGAAATAATCGCAAATGAGAAAACTAAATCTACAATTGTTTTAACATACCAATCTGATGATGAAATAAATTATTATCATAATGGTGTTATTAGAGTTTTAGCAAAAGAAAAAACGGAAGTAAATGTTATAATTTTAAATTTTATGGGCTCTAGAGCGAATAACTTTTTATCTATAGAAAATGAGTTACAAGATAATTCAAAAGTAACATATACAATTATAGATTTTGGTGGAAAGGTAAGTTGTACAAACTTTTTTTCCAATGTTTTAGGGGAAGAATCAATTACAGAAATAAATACAATTTATCTTGGAAAAGATAAGAAACTATTTGATTTAAATTATATTGCTGAATTAAGTGGAAAAAAATCTGCTTCTAAAATGGAGGTGCAAGGAGCTTTAATGGATAGTTCAGTAAAACATTTTAAAGGAACTATTAATTTTAAAAAAGGATGTAAAAAAGCGTTTGGGACGGAAAATGAGTCTTGTATGCTTTTATCTGAAAAGGCAAAATCAATATCACTCCCAATACTTCTTTGTAGTGAAGAAGAGGTTGAAGGAAATCATTCCACAAGCAGCGGAAAAGTTGGGGATAAAGAACTTTTTTATATAAGGAGTCGTGGTTTTGATTTAATGGAAGCAAAAAAATTGCTTGTTAGAGCTAAATTTAATTCAATAATAGAAAATATAAAAAATGATGTGTTAAAAGAAATGATAGAAAATGAAATTAATAAAACATTTGCTATAAACTAATAATTTATATTTAATAAATTAATAGAAAAAAGCTTTAATTTTACAGTTATTAGAAAGGAAAAACATGAAAAAAAATTATAAAAAAGATTTTCCATTGTTACAAAATTTAGATATTGTTTATTTAGATAGTGGTGCAACTTCTCAAAAACCAATACAGGTTATTGAAGAAATAGAGAAATTTTATGAACATAATAATGCAAATCCACATAGAAGTGCATATACTTTAAGCCAAGAAACAACAGAAGTTTACGAGAATACAAGGAGAAAAATTGCTAAATTTATCAATAGCAAAACAAGTGAGCAGATTATTTTTTCAAAAAATGCTACAGAAAGTTTAAATTTAATTGCATATTCCTATGGATTTGAAAATTTGTTAAAAGGAGATGAAGTTGTTATATCTATAATGGAACATCATTCAAATTTAGTACCTTGGCAGAAAATAACAAATTCAAAAAGTGCTAGTTTAAAATACTTGTATTTAAACAATAATTACGAGATAGATGATGAAGAAATAGAAAACAAAATTACAGATAAAACAAAAATTGTAGGAATTACGTATGTATCAAATGTTTTAGGAACAATAAACAATGTAAAAAAAGTTATACAAGTTGCACATAAACATGGAGCTATTGTTGTTGTTGATGCATCTCAAGCAATTCCACACATGAGAATTGATGTACAAGATTTAAATTGCGATTTTTTAGTGTTTTCAGGACATAAAATGTATGCTCCACTTGGGATAGGTGTTTTATATGGAAAAAAAGATTTATTAGAAAACATGAATCCATTTTTAATGGGTGGAGATATGATTGAATATGTATATGAGCAGGAAACTTCTTTTGCTCCTCTTCCAAATAAATTTGAAGCAGGAACACAAAATGTTGAAGGGGTAATAGGATTAGGTGCAGCAATTGATTATATTGAAGAAATTGGTTATGATAATATTTTTGATATTGAAAATGAAGTTGTATCTTATGCTAAAGAAAGACTTTCTAAGCTTAATTTTTTAAATTTATATATAACATCAAATGAATTTAATCATTCTTCAGTTATTTCTTTTAATGTTAAAGGTGTACATCCACATGATGTTGCAAGCATATTAGATAGTGTTGGAGTTTGTATTCGCTCAGGAAATCACTGTGCACAGCCACTTTTAAGATTTTTGGGGCTAGAGGCAACTTGTAGAGCTAGCTTTTCTTTTTATAATACTAAACAAGATGTAGATAAATTGGTTTCTGGTTTAGAAAAAGTTTATAAAATATTTTCAAAATATATAGAGAACAAATTGGAAGGACAATAAATTTGAAGTGTGTTGTTATTTTAAACTATTATATAAATAAATATAAAAAATGTGAGGAAGTTTAAATATGAGTGAATTAGAAGATATGTATAGTGACTTAATAATGGAACATAGTATGAATTCTCAAAATAAGAAAAAACTAAAAGATGCAAATTATATTGAACTAGGGCATAATCCGAATTGCGGTGATGAGATATCATTACAAATAAAACTAAATGGAGATGTAATAGAGGATTTGGCTTTTTTAGGACATGGTTGCGCTATTTCAATGAGTTCAACATCTATTATGATAGATACCTTAAGAGGGAAAACTGTGAAAGAAGCAAAAGAAATAATTAAAACATTTATTCAAATGATAAAGCGCGAAATTACTGATGAAGTACAATTAAAAAAATTAGAAGATGCAATTGCTTTTAAAAATATATCAAATATGCCTGCAAGAGTAAAATGTTCAATTTTAGCATGGCGAACTTTAGAGGATTTATTAAATAAGAATTGTAGTTAGAAAAGGATGTGAAAAAAATGAAAAAAATATTAAAAAACTTTACAGATTTTATTTATTTATTATTAATATTTATTATAATTTTAGGTTATTGTTTAATAAAATATACAATATATAAAAATAAGCAAGAAACTCTAAAACCTTATAAAGAAATATTAACTTCGCAAACGACTGAAGAAATTAATTCACAAAAATCTACTTTATGGTCAAGAATTAAAGATTTTACAAAGGGAAAATTAAAAGTTGATGATAATAAAAAGAATAATTATTATAAAGATACTACTAATAATAATTCTATTGCAAATCTTTATACTAATTCTGAATTAAATTCTAATTTAAAATCTAGTTCTAATGATAATACAAATACATTAATTCATTTTAATGTACCTAGTGAAGCAGATTCATTTATTTTTGATGATGCATTATTAATGTATGAAGGTGAGCAAAAAGGTGGGATTGTAAAAAGTTTGTTAAACAAAATGATAGAAACTGCTGAAGATGTTTATTTTTCTAATACTATTTTAACAGTAAAAAATATTGGAAATATAGATAAAACTGTATTAGATGATTCTAATTATAAAGCTAATATTATTGAAATTAAAAACAATATTAATGAAAACGATATTTATAATGTTTATTTTGGATATAACAAGTTAAAATCTTGTGTTAATGAAATTATAATTGAGAAAAAATAGTTTAAAAATATTTAAATAAAAAAATGCAATAAGCCGTCAATTGTAACTAAAAATTTTAATAACATTTAAATATTAAAATATAAAGCGTTGACAAGATAATTTTAAATATAGTAAAATTTAGTAGGTAAAAATGGAGGAAGTATGAAGGACATTATAATTTCTGAAAGTATTAAATACATAGGAGTTGATGATAAAGAAGTTAATATATTTGAAAATCAATATACTGTTCCAAAAGGAATGTCATATAATTCTTATTTAGTTTTAGATGAAAAAAATGTTGTAATAGATACAGTTGAAGAAAAGAAAGGAAAAGAGTGGTTAGAAAATCTTGATTGTATTTTAGATGGAAAAACTATAGATTATTTGATAATTTCGCATATGGAGCCAGATCATTCAGCAAATATTTTAAAATTAATTGAAAGATTTCCAAATATAAAACTTATAGGAAATACAAAAACTTTTTCAATGTTACCACAATTTTATGATATTAAAGATTTAAATGATAAAAAAATTGTAGTAAATGAAGGAGACGAAATAAGTATTGGAAAACATATTTTAAAATTTTTTATGGCTCCAATGGTACATTGGCCAGAAGTAATGGTAACCTATGAAAAAACTGAAAAAGTTTTATTTACAGCTGATGCATTTGGAAGATTTGGAAGTTTAGATTCCATAGATACAAAAGAAGAGTGGGCTAGTGAAGCTAGAAGATATTATTTTAATATTTGTGGGAAATATGGTTATCAAGTTCAAGAATTATTAAAAAAAGTATCTAATTTAGATATAAACATAATTTGTTCACTACATGGTTCGATTTTAAAAGACGATTTACAATTTTATATTAATTTATATGATAAATGGAGTAAATATGAGCCTGAAGAAGATGGGGTATTTATAGCTTATGCATCTATTCATGGAAATACCGAAAAGGTAGCAAAAAAATTAAAATCAATATTGGAAGAAAAAGGTGAAAAGGTTGAAATTTCAGATTTGTCTAACAATATTATGTCAGAGTCTGTTGCAAATGCTTTTAAATATGGGAAAATAATTTTAGCCTCTTCTAGCTACAATATGGGAGTATTTACGCCAATGGAGCAGTTTTTAAATTTATTAAAAGGAAAAAATTTTCAAAAAAGAATTATCGGTATAGTTGAAAATGGTACATGGGCACCTTCTGCTGCAAATACTATAAAAACTATGTTAAATCAAATGAAAGATATTAATATTATAGATCCAGTAGTTACTGTAAAAACTACACTTAACGAAGAAAGTAGAGAAAAATTAGAACAATTAGCAATAAATATTTTAAATATTAATAGTTAATTTTTAAATTGATTAAAAAATTTGAAAATAATCTTTAATATTTAATTTAATAAGGTTTATAGGTTAAACCTTTAAAAACCTAAATATATAAAAGGAGGAAAATCATGAAATTTAAATGTACAGTTTGTGGACATATTTATGATGAAGAAGTTGAAGGAGTGAAATTTTCAGATCTACCTGATACTTGGGTTTGTCCACTTTGTGGAGTCGGAAAAGATATGTTTGAACAAGTTGATTAAAATATTTTTTTTAAGTAACTAGATAATTACATACTTTATTTTTGTAATGAACAAATTGGAAGGTTAATAAATTTTTAGTTAGTTATTTTAAACTATAAATTTAGATTATTATATAAATATATAATGAAGCCTTCCATTAATTTATTTAAATACTCTTGTTTTGTCAAAAATTTCAATTCATTATATGAGGGCAATATAGGAATTTATTAGAGGTACTGTTTAAAATTAGTAACAGAACTGTAGTGATTTATTATTATATGTTTCCGCTAAATTAAATGATATTGAACGTTAATTGTAACAGTCAAAAAATGACAAAACTAAAATTATTAAAATTCTATTTACAAAATAAAAATCCCATGCTATAATGTCGACAAGTTAAATGATTTTTAACATTTTATTCAAATTTTATTCGAAAAAAATTAACCAAAATCTTTGTGTTAATTGAATTTCCAAAAAAATATTATATTTTAACTATCAAATTACGAGTTTTTTGTTTATTTTCTTTTTTAGTTCAAACTATATATGTTTACGCTATCCAAAAAAAATAATATTATTAAAATAATTTTTATATTTTAATTTTTAGTAATTAAAACAAGAGAAATGTTAATAATTCTTTAACTTTAATTAATAGAAAAGGAGGTGAATAAATGGATAAAAAGAAAAAAATTACTTTAGTTACAATAATTATTATTTCTTTAATACTTATTATTGTAGCTGGGTATACTTTTTCTAAATATTTTTCATCAGTACCTGGAAAAGCTACAGCTCAAATTGCGGCATGGTCTTTTAATGCAAATGCTGGAGATGAGAATAAACAGTTAACAGCTATTATACTTGAACCTTCAAATGGAGAAAAAATAGCTCCTGGAACGAATGGAGAGTTTCAAATTAAAGTTGATTCAATAGGCTCAGATGTTGATGTTGATTATAGTGTTAATATTTCGCAAGAAAACTTACCAGCAAATATGAAATTCAATATAGCTGGAGAAACACAAGAATATAGTACCATGGCTGCTTTAGCTAATGCAAAGCTTCATGGAACTCTTGATTCTTCAAATAGTCAACAAAACCTTTATACAATTGAGTGGAACTGGCCATTTGAAACTTTAGGTGATGGAAATATCGTAGATAATTCAAAAGATATGGCTGCTTTAAATTTAACTGATGTAGGTTTTCAAATTGAAGTAATTGGTGAACAAGCAGAGTAAAATTATTTTTACCCCCAATCCTTAAAAATCAAACCATTATAGAGAGCTAATAACAGCTCTCTCCTAAAAATACAAGTTTTTATTTTTAGGAGAAAGCTGTTAGATAAAAATCTATAATTAATATGATATTTATAAATTGTAATTTTATCAGGAGGTGTAGATTGAAAAAAATAATAAAAAAACTAATTAATATATTAGAAATTTTATTTTTGATATTATTAATTCGGTATACTAAGTTTTGTATTTGTTTCAAAATTTTATTATAAAAAAGATATTATAAAAATAAATGGTTATCGGTATATTAATCGTTGTTACGGGAAGTATGGAACCATCAATTAACATAAAGGAAATGATAGTAATAAAAGAACAAAAAGATTATAAAATTGGAGATATTGTAACCTATAAAGATAATAATAATAATTTTGTTACACATAGAATTGTAAATATTATGCGGAAATAAAGTAGTAACAAGGGGAGATAATAATTCCATAAGTGATGATCCTATTATAAAAAATCAAATTCAGGGAAGAGTATTTTATCATTCAGCTGTACTTGGAGAATTATTTCTTTATTGGATGAAACCGCTTTTAATTTTAATTATATTATTATTAATTTTTAATTTAATAAAAAATACTTTTATTTTAAGGAGTAAAAAATCAAATGGAGAAAAAATTTAAATATTTATTTTTTATGTTTTTTATTTTGTTAATTTCCTTTACAAATATAACGCTTGCAAATTATAAATCAATAATCTATGGAAAAGCAAAAACAAATTTGAAAAAACCAGTTTTTATAGTTGAATATTCAGATATAGTACAAGGACAAATAAGTAGCAAAACAAACAATTATTTTGAAAGCTATATTAATGTTTTAAATTATATAAATAAAGATGATTTAGATGAAATTAAAAAATTAAATGAAATTGATTTTGAATATACAATAAAAATTATTCCATCAACTAATAATTTTCCAGTTAAGTACAAGTTAATAGATATTAATAATGGCCAAGAAATAGCTCTTGATTCTAATTTGGAAAGTGAAAAAATAACTATTGGAAATATGGAAGAAAAAAATATATATAAATTAATTCTGGAATGGGATACAGAAAATAATAATCAAAATTTAGATACAAATTTAGATGTAGAAATACTTGTAAAAGGAGTTCAAAAAAATAATGGTTAATAGTAGTATAAAAAAAGTTATAATTTTCTTTTTACTTATAATAATTTTATTAATTAATTCAGTATGTGCATATTATTATTACGAAAATAGATTTACAATATTTAAATTAAATAGAAATATTATTCCAGCAAATTTTAATATTTTTTATGATAAAACAACACCAACTAATCAAGATGTAGAGATGAAAATAACTTTTGATAAACCAGTTTCTATTATTGGTAATAATTATGGTATTGAGATATTAGAAGATGAAAAAACTTTAAAAAAAGTTTTTAGTTTAAATGAAAATAATTCTATTTTAGTAAGAGACGAAGATTTTAATTATCAAGAAATAAGTTATAATCTGGATTGGATAGATAAAGAGCCACCGATTATAATTGGAGCAGATAATAAAAAAACATATAATAATAACGTACATTTAGATTATACAGATAATTTTACTATTTCTGAAATATATTCTGATTATTATTCAGACAATTTTACTATTTATGAAGATAGTCAAGATTTTTATGAAACAAATAATATGCAAATTGTTCCAGCTACAAAGGATTCTATAACATTATATGTATTATCAAATACTAAAGAAATGGAAAAATATAATTATTATTTGGATGGAATTTTATATGAATCAACACATGAAAAAAAATATACATTTACAAATTTAGAATTGTCTGATAAAGAGCATAATTTAGCAGTAGAAGCGTTAGATAGAGAAGGAAATATTATAGAAAGAAAAGAAATAAATAGAAAAACTGTTCCAATAAGAGGAGTAGATTTTGATTTTTCACAAGGAGTAAAATATATTGCATTAAAAGGAACTCCAAAAACATTAACAAAATTATCAGCATGTGCGTGGGTAGAGGAGCATTATGAAGATACTTTGGTAAATTTAACACCCAATAATGATTCACCAAATTCTTATGTAATTTCGTTAGCAATGTGGAGACATAAAAACTATATTGGAAGATATATTGTGAAATTTGAATTTGAATACAAAGAAAACAATATTGATAAAAAAGCCACACTAATTGGTTCTGTATATATGCCAAATAACTATAAAGCTTCAAATTATCTAGGTCTTCCATACGACTTTATAGAAAATGGAAATTATTATGTTAGATGTAGAGATGAAGCAGGAAATGAAAGTGAAATAAATTTTCAAATAGATAGGATATAATAATAAACTTCTTGCAATAATAATGTTTTAATGATAAAATATGAAAAAAGTAAGGAGTATAAGATGAGTATTTTATTGAAAAATGGAACAATATTAGACTATGCTAGTAAAACAAATGAGAAATATGACATTTTAATTAATAATCAGGGATTAATAGAGAAAATTGAAAAGAACATTAACGATAAAGATGCAAAAATAATTGATTGTACAGGTTATTATATAATGCCTGGAATGATAGATATGCATTGCCATCTTAGAGAACCTGGGGGAGAACATAAAGAAACAATAGAAACTGGTTCTAAAAGTGCTGTGAAAGGTGGATTTACTACTATATGTCCTATGCCTAATACAAAGCCAACACCAGATAACGAGATAGTTTTAAAACAAATAATTGAAAGAGCAAAAGAAGTTAATCTTTGTAATATACTTCCATTTTCTAGTGTAACTTTGGAAGAAAAAGGTAAAGAATTGGTTAATTTTAAAACCCAATTAGAAGCTGGAGCTTGTGCTTTTTCAGATGATGGGATGCCAGTAGAAAATTCTGCATTAATTAGAACCGCTATGATAGAAGCCAATAAATTAGGTAGTTTTATTTCTGAACATTGTGAAGAAAAATCAGTTGCTGAAGGATGTATTAATGCAGGAAAAATTGCAGAAAAACTAGGTGTAAAAGGAGTTTTTCCAGAAGCAGAAGAAATAATGGCTTCAAGAGATATTGTTATAGCAGAAACCAACAATTTACATACTCATATATGCCATATTAGTACTAAAACATCTGTAAATATGATTAGAAGTGCAAAGCAAAGAGGAGTTAAAGTTACTTGCGAAACTTGTCCACATTATTTTAGTTTTACAGTTGATGAAGTTTTAACCTCAGGTGTTAATGCAAAAATGAACCCACCTTTAAGGGAAGAAAAAGATAGACAAGCTATTATTGAAGGATTAAAGGATGGAACAATAGATGCAATTATTACAGATCATGCTCCACATGCTAAAGAAGAAAAAGATAGAGGATTAGAAAAAGCTCCAAATGGAATTATTGGATTTGAAACTGCATTATCAGCAACAATTACAAATTTGGTGTCAAAAGGAATAATAGATTATCTTGATATGGTAAGATTAATGTCTTATAATCCTGCAAAATTATTAGGCTTAGATAAAGGAGAAATTAAAGAGGGTGTAATTGCAGATTTAACAATATTTGATGCTGAAAAGAAATATGTATATGAAGAATCAAGTATTGTCTCTAAATCACATAATAGTCCATGGATAGGAAAAGAACTACAAGGAAAAGTAATTTATACTATTGTAGGAGGACGTATTGTATATGAAGAATGCGATAGATAAATTAATAGAAAAAATTAAAGAAACTAATAATCCAACGGTTATTGGCTTAGATCCACGTTATGATATGCTTCCAAAAAGTATAAAAAACAAATATGGATTAAATTTAAAAGATGTTGGTAATGCAATTATAGAATATAATTTTTCTTTAATAGATAGTGTACATGATATTATTCCAGCTATAAAACCACAAATAGCTTTTTATGAAATGTTCGGAATTGATGGTATAAAAGCCTTTTTTGAAACTTGTAAATATGCAAAAGAAAAAGGGATGATTGTTATTGCAGATATGAAGAGAGGAGATATTGGAACTACAGCTCAAGCTTATTCTAATGCATCAATAGGAAAAACCCTAGTAGAGGATATTGAATTTCCAATTTTTGATGTTGATTTTGTTACAGTTAATCCTTATTTAGGAACAGATGGAATTATACCTTTTATTCAAGATTGTAAAAAATATAATAAAGGAATTTTTGTTTTAGTAAAAACATCAAATAAATCTTCTGGAGACTTACAAGACTTAAAGTTAGAAGATGGAAAAACAATTTATGAAAAAGTTGCTGAATTAGTAAATAGTTTAGGAAAAGATTTAGTTGGAGAATATGGATATAGTTCTATTTCTGCAGTTGTAGGTGCGACTTATCCTAAACAATTAAAAGAATTAAGAGAAATAATGAAATTATCGTATTTTTTAATTCCAGGATATGGTGCACAAGGAGGAAAGGCAGAGGATATTGCGCTTGGATTTGATGGAAATGGTCTTGGTGGAATTGTAAATGCTTCAAGAAGTTTAATGTGTGCTTGGAAATCAGACAGATGGAAAGATTTATACACTGATGACCAATTTGCAGAAGCAACTAGAGCAGAAGCAATTCGTATGCGAGATGAACTTAATCTTGCAATAAGTAATGTTAAAGGAAGTGGGAAATATGAGAAAAAATAAATTCCAATTAGAATGTGAAATAATAAAAATTGAAAAAATTATTGATGGAATTTTCCATTTTACAATAAAAGCTCCAGAAATAGCTAATATTGCAAAGGCAGGACAATTTTTGGAAATCCAAGTTTCTAAAACAGGAGAAGTTTTTTTAAGAAGGCCATTTAGTATTTATAATATAAATAAAGAAAAAGGTGAAGTAGAATTTATTTTTCAAGTAAAAGGGAAAGGAACAAAAATTCTTTCTACTAGAAAGGTTGGAGAAACGCTTAATATTTTAGGCCCTTTAGGAAATGGAACTTTTTCAGTAAAAAAATATAATAGAATAGCTTTGATAGGTGGTGGAATTGGAACATATCCACTTTATGAGCTTGCAAAAGAATTAAAGGAAAATGGTAGTTCAAATGTTTACATGTATATGGGTTTCAGGAATAAGTCCTTAGTAACTTTGGAAAAAGAATTTGGAGAAGTAACTGATAGAGTAATAATTACAACTGATGATGGCTCTTATAAAGAAAAAGGATTTGCTTTAGATATGTTAAAAAATGACTGTTTAAAAGAAAAGCCTGATATTATTTTTGCATGTGGACCTCTACCTATGCTTAAAGCAGTTCAAAATTTTGCTAATGAAAATTTAATAAAATGTGAAATGTCTTTAGAAGAACGTATGGGATGCGGAATTTATGCTTGTGTTGGATGTAATGTTAGAATTGTAACTAATAATCCTGATGAAATTAAATATAAATATGTTTGTACAAATGGTCCTGTATTTGATAGTAAAGAGGTAATTATTTAGTTTCTTTACAAAATTATAATTTTCTTTTAGATTGAAATTAAGCTAAAAAGGAGAGATAAAAAATGAAAACAGAAGTAAATTTTTGTGGAATAAAAATGAAAAATCCTGTTACAGTTTCATCTGGGACATTTGGATATGGTAGAGGACATAATGAATTTATAGATTTAAATAAATTAGGCGCTATAATAACAAAAGGAACATCACTTATACCAAAAACAGGAAATAAACCGCCTAGAATATGTGAAACAGAAGGTGGAATGTTGAATTGTATTGGTCTTGAGAATCCTGGATTAGAGTATTTTGTTAATGTTGATCTACCTTTTTTAAAAAGTTTTAATACTCCAATTATTGTAAATTGTTTTGGTGGAGTAGAAGGAACAATAGAAGCATATGTAAATATTTGTAGAGAATTAAATAAGTTACCTATTGATGGAGTTGAAATAAACCTTTCTTGCCCTAATGTTAAAGCAGGATGTTTAGCTTTTGGAACAACTTATGAAGGGGTAAAAGAAATAACTACTGCATGTAGAAAGGTTTTAACAGATAAACCTTTAATAGTAAAATTAACACCTAATGTAACAGATATTACGTTACCTGCAAAAGGTGCTGAAGATGCTGGAGCAGATGGTGTTTCATTAATAAATACAATTACAGCAATGAAAATAGATATAGAAAAGAAAAGACCTATTTTAAGTATAAATACAGGAGGTTTGTCAGGTCCAGCAATTAAACCAGTTGCTGTTAGGATGGTATATCAAGTTGCACATTGTGTTAAAATTCCAGTTATGGGATTAGGTGGAATTATGACAGGAGAAGATGTTATTGAATTTTTGCTTGCAGGTGCAACATGTATTTCAATGGGTTCAGCTAATTTAGTTAATCCTGAGGCATCAATAAAAGCTATTGAAGAAGTTGAAAATTATATGAAAAAACATAATATAATTGATATTAATGAATTAATTGATGCTGTTGAAATGAATTAGAACAAAAAAAGGAGAACAACAATGAAAAAACTATTTACATCAGAAAGTGTAACAGAAGGGCATCCAGATAAACTTTGTGATTACATTTCAGATAGTATTTTAGATGAATATTTGAAATTAGATCCAAACTCTAGAGTTGCTTGTGAAACTGTTGTAGGAAAAGGACAGGTTTTAATTACAGGAGAAATTACTTCTAAGGGAAATGTTAATATTGACTCAGTAGTAAGAAATGTAATTAAAGAAGTAGGGTATGATAATGAAGAAAAAGATATTGATTATCGAACTTGTAATATAATTATTAATACATCAAAACAATCCCCAGATATTGCATTAGGAGTTGATAAATCTTTAGAAGAAAAACAAGGACAAAGTATTATTTCAGAAGGTGCAGGAGATCAAGGATTAATGTTTGGATTTGCTTGCAATGAAACGGAAACTTTATTGCCAATGCCAATTTATTTAGCACATAAACTATCTAAAAAATTGGCTGATGTTAGAAAAAATGGTACGATTAATTATTTAAGACCAGATGGAAAAGTTCAAATAACTGTTGAATATGATGGTGATAAACCAGTTAGAATTGATACTATAGTTTTATCGACTCAACATATTGAAGATATTGATCTAGAAGATTTAAGAAAAGATGTTAAGGAATATGTAATTTATAAAGCGATACCAAAAGAATTATTAGATGAAAAAACAAGGTATTATATTAATCCAACAGGTAGGTTTGTAATAGGGGGACCTCTTGGTGATAGTGGGTTAACTGGAAGAAAAATAATAGTAGATACATATGGAGGATATAGTAGACATCGGAGGAGGAGCTTTTTCTGGAAAAGATGCAACCAAAGTTGACAGATCAGCATCATATATGGCTAGATTTATAGCTAAAAATATTGTTGCAAATGGCTATTGTGATAAATGTGAAGTTCAACTATCTTATGCAATTGGCGTAGCAAATCCAGTAGCTATTTATATTGAAACCTTTGGTACATCTAAAATTGATGAGGAAGTAATTTTAAAAAAAATTTATGATAATTTTGATTTATCCCCAGCTGGGATAATTAATTTTTTAGACTTGAAAAAACCAATATATAGACAAACTACAAATTATGGACACTTTGGAAAAGAATATTTGTCTTGGGAGAAAAAAATAATTTTTTAAAAAATGTTACATATAATATAAAAAAGAAAAATATGATTATATTTTCTTTTATCCAAATAAAAAAAGAGGAAAATTTATATGAAAAAAATAATATTTAAAGGTGTTGGAACAGCTATTGTAACTCCATTTACAAAGGATGATGAGGTAAATTTTGAGGAATTTGGAAGAATAATTGAAGACCAAATAAATAATAAGGTTGATGCAATTATTGTTTGTGGAACTACTGGTGAAGCCTCAACAATGACTTTAGAAGAAAGGAAAGAAACTATTAAATTTGCTATAAAAAAAGCGGGTGGAAGAGTTCCAATAATTGCTGGTACTGGTGGGAATTGTACAAAAAATGTAATAGAAATGACAAAATTTGCAGAAAGTATAGGTGTAGATGGAGCTTTAATTGTAACTCCATATTATAATAAAACAACTCAAGCAGGTCTTATTAAACATTATGAAGTAATTGCAAATTCTACCAAACTTCCAATTATTTTATACAGCGTGCCTGGTAGAACAGGAGTTAATATTAATCCAGAAACATGCAAAGAACTTTCCAAAATTGAAAATATAGTAGCTATAAAAGAAGCTAGTGGAAATTTATCTCAAATAGCTGAAATTAAAAATTTGTGTGGAGATGATTTAAATATTTATTCTGGAAATGATGATCAAATAACTCCGATTTTAGCTTGTGGAGGAATTGGTGTAATTTCTGTTTTATCAAATATGATGCCTGAATTTACACATAATATTGTTGAAGATTTTATGAATGGTAAAATAGAAAATGCAATTGAATCACAATTAAAAGTGATTCCTTTGATTAAAGCTTTGTTTTGTGAGGTAAATCCTATTCCAGTAAAAGCTGCAATGAATATGATTGGATGGAATGTTGGAAAACCTCGACTTCCTTTAATAGAAATAAGTGATAAGGGAAAAGAAAAATTAAAAAAAGAGATAGAGTTAATAAAGAGGGTTAGAAATTGAATTCAAAAAAAGAAAAATCATTATTAGTAATTAATGAAAATCGTGAAGAGTTTAATAAAATAGTTTATGATATTATTAATAATCCTAATGTTTCTGCATTAAAAGAGCATTTACAACATAAAAATACATCTAGATTTGAACACTGTCAAAGTGTTGCATTTTTAACATATTTAATTTGTAAAAAATTAAAATTGGATTATATTTCTGCTGCTCGTCGGAGCAATGTTACATGATTTTTATTTTTATGATTGGAGAAATAAGCATGTTGAAGGACAAAAAAGATTTCATGCTATGCGTCATCCAAAAATTGCTTTAACAAATGCACAAGATATTTTTGATTTAAATGATTTAGAAATTGATATTATAAAAAAACACATGTGGCCAATGACAATTAGTCCACCAAGTTATATAGAAAGTTTTATTGTTACTTTAGTTGATAAGTATTGTGCTACAGCTGAGTTTTTTAAATATTTTAGAAAAGGAGACAAAGTAAAGTGAAAGTTTTGGTAAATGGTTGTAATGGAAAGATGGGACAAGAGGTTGCTAGACAAATAAAGGTTATAGAAGATATAGATGTTTTATGCGGAGTAGCAAGAACTGATTCTGGAGATAATTCGTTTCCTGTTTTTACTAATACTTTAGATATAGATTTAATACCAGATATAATTATAGATTTTTCAAAACCAGCTGGAACACTTGATATCTTAGAATTTGCAAAAAAAAATAATATACCAATAGTAATTGCAACTACAGGATTTTCTGACGAAGAGAATAAGAAAATAGAAGATGCAAGTAGAATAATACCAATTTTCAAATCTGCTAATATGTCTTATGAAATAAATTTAATGTCAAAAATTGTTTGTGAAATAGCACAAAAATTAAGAGAAGCTGATATTGAAATAATAGAAACACATCATAATAGAAAGATAGATAGTCCAAGTCGGAACGGCTTTACTGTTAGCAAATAATATTAATAAAGCTTTAAATAATGAAAAGGAGCTTATTTATGAGAGAAAGTCTAAAAGGGAAGCTCGTAAAAAAACTGAGATAGGAATATCATCAATAAGAGGTGGAACAGAAGTTGGAACTCATAGCGTAATTTTCTTTGGAGAAAATGAAAGTTTTGAGATTAAGCATAGCTGTACTTCTAGAAGTGTTTTTGCTTGTGGTGCAATAAAAGCAGCTAGATTTATAGAGCATAAAAATGCTGGTTTATATAAAATGGATGACTTATTGTAGTTTGAAAAGAGATATTGACTAAAATTAAAAATGATAGTAGAATAAAATAAGAAGTAAATTGAATAGTCGCTGCTGAAAGTCGAAAGACTTCAGGAGAGGAAAGTCCGGGCTCCAAAGAGCAAAGATACTTGATAACGTCAAGCGAGGGTAACCTTAGGGAAAGTGCAACAGAAAATAACAACCTTTTTTAGGTTCAGGTGAAAAGGTGGAGTAAAAGCCCACCATCAATATGGTGACATATTGGATGTGTAAACCCTATCTGGAGCAACACCTTGAAAGAGAAAGTTAAGGCTGCTCGCCATTTTCTCGATTTGCGTGGCTTGAGATATATAGCAATATATATCCTAGATAAATGACTATTCACGACAGAACCCGGCTTATAGATTTACTTCCTAAAATAATATTTTTAAAAAACACTTGTAAAAAGTTTTTTTTAAAATAAAATAATAATACAAAAGAAAAAGGGAGAGAAAAAAGATGTTTCAAAAGAAAAACAAAAACGGAATTACTTTAATTGCGCTAGTAATAATTATTATAGTCCTTTTAATATTGGCTGGAATTTCTATATCAATGTTATCTGGAGATAACGGATTATTGAATAGAACAACAGAAGCAAGAGAAAGAACAATACATGCCAATGTATTTGAACAATTACAATTGGAAGAGTTAGCATACTTAACGAACAAAGCTACTTCGAGAGATACATCAACACTAATAGGATACTTACAAACTAAATCTATTATCGGAAACGAAATAGGAGAAGATACAGGAAAATATCAAGTAAATGTAACAGTATTATTAGGGTCAAAACAATCATTAGGAAATGGTGATGCAACAAGTGAATTAAAAGATGTTTATATGTTGGAAAAGCAAAATGTATCATTACTTCGGGGGCGCTTGTTTTTGTGCAGAAGAATATACCGACTTTGTAGGTTGAGTCCGCGGAGGCGTAGTTTCTATTTGAAATCTGCTATCCAATAACAAAAGAGTAAGGGAAAGAAAAAAATAATAAAGAGTAAATAATAAGTAGTAAAAACATAGAGAGGTGGGGGGGCTTCTGTTCCTCCAACGAAAAAAGTACAAAAAAGACTTCAAGAAAAATTTAAATTTAAAAGTATTATGGATTCCAATAGAAATATTAACAGATAAGAATTATGGAAACAAACTTTGCCCAGTAATTTTGATTGAATATGGTCTTTATTATAGAATAAAAATAAATAATTAAATTTGTTAGTAACGAAAGTGAAATGAAATTTGATTTTGGATTGCTTTTAGTAGCATCTAGATTTAGTTAGATGCTACTTTTATATTTATAAAACAGGTAATAAGAGATGAATATAAAATATAATTTGCAACTAGATAATTTACTATCTTATCTTCAATATTTTGATGATATTTTTCTCTTCTTTTAGTGTTATGAATTATAAATTTATTATATTATCCAACTTTGTAAATTTTGTAAAAAAATACATATAATTATACTTGAATTTTAGTGAATTATTAAATATAATTAAGCAAGATATAAAAAGGAGATATTAAAGAAACTGATAGAATTCTATTATTATTGATAGTTATCAAATATAGTTAATTAAAATATTCTAAAAGCAATTAGATTATATTTAAATTATTTTTAATTTTTTATAAAAAATTAAATGAGTAGGAGATATAATAAAAATGTATGAAGTATTTGCAGATTTACATGTACATATTGGAAGAAGTGAAAATGGAAAACCTATTAAAATAACAGCAGCAAGGAGCCTTAATTTTGCCAATATAGCTAAAGAGTGTGCAGAGAGAAAAGGAGTAAATATAGTTGGAATTATAGATTGTGCTTCACCATATGTTATTGAAGATATAGAAAAATTTTTGAAAACAGGAGAAGCATATGAATTAGATGAAGGTGGAATAATATATAAAGATAAAGTTTGTATTATTTTAGGAAGTGAGGTTGAAACTTCTGAAGTTTCAAGAGAAGGAGATAGGAAAGGAGCTGCTCATAATTGTTGTTATTTTCCTCATTTAACTGATATAAAATCTTTTTCAAATGAATTAAGTCATCATTTAAAAAATATAACATTAAGTACACAGCGTTCAGATTTATCTGGGTATGAATTAATTGATATTGTAGAAAAAAATAATGGTATACTAATTCCAGCACATTGTTTTACGCCTTTTAAAAGTTATTATGGAAATTGTGTAGATAGATTAGAACACATTTTTAAAGAAAAATTTAATAAAATATTTGCTATAGAATTAGGTTTAAGCGCTGATACAAATTATGCAGATATGATTAGCGAACTTGAAAATAAACAATTTGTTACTAATAGTGATGCACATAGTTTACCTAAAATTGGAAGAGAATATAATAAATTACAGGTTGAAAAAATTAGTTTTAAAGAACTTGTTATGGCTTTAAAAGGGGAATACGGAAGAAAAATATTAGCTAATTATGGAATGGATCCAAAACTTGGAAAGTATAATAGAACATTTTGTGAAAATTGTAATAAAAGAGTTATAGTCAAGTCAAATGTAAAAAAATGTCCATATTGTGGAAGTAATAATGTTACAATGGGAGTTTTTGATAGAATTGTCTTATTAAGAGATAAGGAACAAAGTATAAGTCCGAAAAATAGACCTCCTTATGTGTATCAAATTCCATTAAATTTTATTCCAGGAGTTGGAAGCAAAACAATAGAAAAATTATTAGATAAATTTGGAACTGAAATGACAATATTACATAAGCTTTCAGATGACGATATCGAAGCAGAGGTAGGAGAAAAAATTTCTAGAAGTATAATAAATGCGAGAAGTGGGAATATTCATATTATTGAAGGTGGAGGAGGAATTTATGGGAAAGTAGAGTAAATTTAAAAAAGTTCTTTTTGAATAAATTATAGAATACACTTTAAAAGAGAAAAGATAAACAAGTTTTATCTTCTTTAATGAAAGGAATTTTTTCAAAATGAAGAAAAGTGTACTCTTTGATTATGTTAATTTAAATAAGAAATATTTTATAATTATTTTGGGATTTTTTTTAATTCGGAATTTTTTTAGGGATGATTTTTATAAATAATACATCTTACAATGGGATTACAGAAATTACATCATTTATTGAAAATTTAAGAGAAAATATAAAAACAAAAGCAAATATAGATAGGATTTCTTGTTTAATAGAAAGCTTAAACCAAAATACTAAAATGGTTATTATAATTTGGGTATTAGGTTCAACTATAATTGGAAGTTTTTTTATATATTTTGTGGTTGCTTATAAAGGTTTTTTAGTTGGCTATACTATTTCTGCTATAATAGCTTCTTTAGGCATAAAGGGAGGAAGTATATTTGTATTTTCATATTTATTATTTCCAAATATAATTTTTCTTCCATCAATTTTTGTTTTAGCAGAAAGTGGAATTAAAGTTTATCTTAGAATTATAAAAAATAATGTAAACATAAAAACTGAATTGGTTAGACATTTTATTATTATGTTAATAGTTTTATTTTTTTCTTGTATAGCAAGTATTATAGAAGCTTATTTTTCTACAAGCCTACTATTATTTTTAAAAAATTTCATATAAAACTATTTACTTTTTATCATTAATTTGATATAACATATATAATCTTATGTAAATTATAAATGTAAGAAAAAACAATTCAATTATTTATGTAGATTGGAGAACAGATTAATGGAAAAACAAATTAAACTTTTTTTAGATTTTTTGAAAAACAATAAGAAATTATCATTAAATACGCTACAATCATATAAAAGAGATATTTTACAATATCAAGAATATATTAATAAAAATGAACTTAATTATCTAAAAATAAGTAATAGCGATATAAATGAATATTTTAACTATTTAAGAGATTTAAATAAAAAGACTTCAACTATTTCTAGAAATTTAGCTACAATTAGATCTTTTTATCAATTTTTAATAAAGACTAAAAAAATAAAAAAGGATCCAACTATTGGTGTACAATCTCCTAAAGTAGAAAAAAAAGCTCCTAGCATATTAACAGCTAAAGAAGTAGAGCTTTTATTAGAACAGCCAAAAGATGTTGATTTAAAGGGAATTAGAGATAAAGCTATGCTAGAATTTGCATATGCAACGGGAATGAGAGTTTCTGAAATTATTTCATTAAATATCTATGATGTAAATATGGAAGAGTCTTATGTTACGTGTAGAAATGGTTTCAAAAAAAGAACAATTCCTCTTGGAACAATTTCAATGAATGCATTAGAAGAATATATAAAAAAAGCAAGACCTATATTAATAAAAGATGATAATACAGAAGCATTGTTTGTTAATGTAAATGGAAAAAGACTTACGAGACAAGGATTTTGGAAAATAGTTAAGTATTATAAAGAACAAGCAAATATAACAAAAGACATTACTCCCCATGTTTTAAGGCATTCTTTTGCAACACATTTATTACAAAACGGAGCTGAAATAAAAGCGGTACAAAGCATGCTTGGACATTCAGATATTTCGTCAACTCAAGTTTATATGCAATTTCAAAAAGACAATTTAAAAGAAATATATAATAAAGCTCATCCAAGAGCTTAGAAATATGGATTGTATGGGATGTTTCACATTATAGAAACATCCCATTTTAAGTATAAATTTTATAAAAATACTTGACAGTTTACAATAATACATATAAAATAAAAATATAGATAAAATACAATATAAATTAATATAACTATTGAAAATGTTTATAAATAATTTAATTGTACATTGAAAAATTAATAGAAAAGAGAGGGAATAATTATGCAAAATGTTTTAATTATTGTTGCCACTCTTTTAATCTCAGCCGTAGTGTTTATACCATTTGGTATATTTATAAGAAAAAAAACTGCGGAATCAAAAATTCAAAGTGCTGAAAGAGAAGCAAGCAGAATTATAGAAAATGGAAAAATTGAGGCTGAAAATTTAAAAAAAGAAGAACTGATAAGTGTAAAAGAGGATGTTCTTAGACTTAGAAATGAATTAGATAAGGAGATTAAAGAAAGAAGGGGCGACATACAAGTACAGGAAAAACGTTTAATCCAAAAAGAGGAAAATTTAGAAAAAAGAACTCTTGTATTTGAAAGTAAAGAAAAAGAACTAGAAAAAAAATTTGCGGATAATGAAGCAAAGAAAAAAGAATTGGAAGAAACATTAGGAAGACAGATTGAAGAATTACAAAGAATTTCCGGATTAACCATTGATGAAGCAAAGAAACAATTATTAAATGAACTGGATAAAGAAGTAACTTCAGAAAAAGCAGCTATTATTAGAGAAAATGAAATAAAACTTAAAGAAGAAGCAACTAAGAGAGCTCAAGAAGTTGTTAGTTTTGCTATTCAAAAATGTGCTGCAGATCATACATCAGAAACTACTGTTTCAGTTGTTTCTCTTCCAAATGATGATATGAAAGGAAGAATTATTGGACGTGAGGGAAGAAATATAAAAACTTTAGAAACGCTTACTGGTATTGATTTAATTATTGATGATACACCTGAAGCGGTTATTATTTCAGGATTTGATCCATTAAGAAGAGAAGTTGCTAAACGTTCATTGGAAAAACTAATTGATGATGGAAGAATTCATCCTGCTAAAATTGAGGAAATGGTTGAAAAAGCTAAGGAAGAAATTGAAGCAGAAATTAAATCTGAAGGAGAAAGAGCAGCCTTAGAAACAGGTGTTAATAATCTTCATCCAGATTTAATTAAACTAATTGGAAAATTAAAATACAGAACAAGTTATGGACAAAATGTATTAAATCATTCAATTGAAGTTTCAAACTTAGCTAGAATTATGGCAGATGAATTAGGATTAAATACTAAACTTGCAAGAAGAAGTGGATTGCTTCATGATATAGGTAAAGCTTTAGATCATGATATGGAAGGAACTCATGTTGAAATTGGTGTAGATGTTTTAAAAAAATATAAAGAAAACGATATAGTAATAAATGCTGTTGAAGCACATCATGGAGATGTTGAGCCAAAGAGTTTGGAAGCTATTTTAGTACAAGCAGCTGATGCAATTTCTGCTTCTAGACCTGGTGCAAGAAGAGAAACATTAGAGTCTTATATTAAAAGATTAGAAAAACTTGAAGAAATTGCTGATTCATTTGAAGGGGTTGAAAAATCTTATGCAATACAAGCTGGTCGTGAAGTAAGACTTATCGTTAAACCGGAGAAAGTATCTGATGCAGATATGATTATAATGGCTAGAGAAGTAGCAAAACGAGTTGAAAATGAAATGGAATATCCAGGACAAATTAAAGTTAATGTAATTAGAGAAATCAGAGTTACTGACTATGCAAAATAAAATTTAAAATAAAGGGGATTTTATAGAAAAATCCTCTTATTTTTTTAAAACTATTGACATGGGTGCATTTTCTCAATATAATATGTTCATGAACAAGAAGAAAAATGCAGGAGGAAAAGATGCCAAATAAAGAAATAATTTATGCTTTTTCAAGTAAATATGAAAATATTAAAGACGAAGATTTGGTTAGCAAAATAAAAGCTGGTGATAAACTTGCCCAAGATGCTTTATTTGAACGATACAAAGATATTGTAAATATGAAAGCTAATAGGTTTTACATTATTGGAGCTGAACGAGAAGATATGGCTCAAGAAGGACTTATTGGTCTTTATAAAGCTGTCAAATCATTTGATAGTACAAAACAGAATTCTTTTAAAACTTTTGCAAATATTTGTATAGAGAGACAATTAATTTCTGCACTAAAAAGTTCAAATAGGCAAAAGCATATTCCATTAAATTCTTCATTATCTCTTAATTTAACAGCTTATGATGAAGAGGATGATACTGAAGTTTTAGAAATATTAGATACTAAAACTGCAGAAGATCCACTAGATACAATTACAAAAAGGGAATATTTTGAATATGTTGAAAGTGTTATTGATGAGAGTTTAAGTTCTTTTGAAAAGCAAGTATTAGATAGATATATTCAAGGAGAAACATATAATGATATTGCAGAAAAATTAGATACGCCAATTAAGTCGGTTGATAATGCTATTCAAAGAATACGTAAAAAGGCCGGAAAATTTAATTTGCTTCCATAGCTCAGTAGGTAGAGCACTTGCATGGTAAGCAAGAGGTCGCCGGTTCAATTCCGGCTAGAAGCTCCATAATGCGTTTTCGTCGAACCACTTAAAACCCAAGTGTGTAGCGGAGCACTGTGTGCTCCATGATGAAAACAAAAGTAAATATTATTCATAATATATAAGTCAATTTAGTCGGCTTATTTTTTCTTTTATTTGAAAAAAATTGGTAATATATGCATTAGCCACAGTAAGAAAATTATCAAAAGGAGTATTCCCTTGTATATTATTACATTGTTTCATAAACGGATTATCGGCAATATTTGTATTTAATTTTAGCTGGATTAGCTGTATTGCAACTTTAGTGGTAACTATAATATTGTCAATGCTTATTTTAAACAAAAACAAGAAAATGGAAAATAGAAAAGTGAGTGAGGAATTGTGAGTAGAAAGAAAAAAATTGTAATAACATCTATAATAATATTTTTAGTATTAATTTTAGTGATAGTACCATTTAGTGTTTCAATATATATGTATAATCAATATTTTGGAATTAGATATGAAACTTATAAACCTCTATCATTTAAGGTAGAAGATTTTCCAGGGTTACAAAGAACAAAATATGAGTTTACTTCAAACAATGGTCAAAAGCTAATAGGATATAATTATTATCATTCGAATGACAATATAAAAGGTATAATTATATTTGCACATGGATTGGGTGGAGGTGGTCATAATTCTTATATGGATTGTGCTAACTATTTTGCTAAAAATGGGTATTATGTTTTTGCTTTTGATTGTACTGGAAACGATGAGAGTGATGGAAAAAAGGTTAATGGATTGCCACAAGGTGTAATAGATTTAAATTATGCAATATCTTTTGTTGAGGGAAAAGAAGAATTTAAGGGTTTACCAATTATGCTATTTGGTCATAGTTGGGGAGGATATTCTGTAACAAATGTATTAAAGTATCATCCAGAAGTTAAAGCGGTTGTTTCACTTGCAGGGTTTAATAGGTCATCTGATCTTATAAAATCTCAAGGAGAAGAACTTGTTGGGAGTGTTATAAATGTATTTATGCCATATATAAATATATATGAAAAAATTAAATTTGGTAAATATGCTTCAAATACAAGTATGAAAGCATTTGAAAACACAAATGCTAATATTATGATTATTCATAGTAAAGATGATGATACAGTTCAAAAGAAATTCGGATATGACATATATTATGAAAAGTATAATAATTCACCAAATTTTATATTTATTTTATTTGAAGATAAAGGACATAATCAATTAATGAATTCAGATTTTGCGATTGAGTATAAAAAGCAATTTAATGATAAAATGAAAGAATACTTTAATGGTTCTGAAATTACACAAGAGGTAAAAGAAAAATATATTAATGATAATTTAGATAGAACTATATATGCAAATCAACTTAATAAAGAACTTTTTGCTAATATACTAGAATTTTACAATTCTAGTATATAGAATTTCGGGGGGAAGTGAGTAAAGATATTGAAGAAACAATATGTAATATTTTGAAATTATTACTTTTTTAATACAAAATCATTAAATGTTTTTTGACAAATTCTTTCAAATATGTGGAAAATTTTTAAAATTTGTTATATAATATGCCACGAGAGTATATGCACTCTAATGGTGAAATAATGAACGATGAATTCTTAATAAAAATTGATGAGCCAAGAATTCAAGAAACTTGTGATGCATATTTCAAATGGAAAGATTTGAATACATATGTTAAAAGTTTGGTTTCTAGAGGAATCAATATGCCAGATGCAATTAGTGAACCTATGGGATGCTATTGTTTAGATTTATTGTGGAATAAAAGCTCTGGTGGAGATGCCAAAGCTAAAGATGGCAGAAAAATTGAATTTAAGGCAACAAGTAATTATGATTATGACTTAAGTAGTTTTGGACCAAAATGTGATTTTGACGATTTAGTTTTTTTAAGATTTGATTTGGATTTAAATATGCTTTTTGTATATGATACAGGTATTAATTCAGAAGAATTAAAAAGTATCCCTGTTTCAAAGACTGCAACTGTTGGAGATTATCAAAAAGCTGGAAAAAGACCACATATTAGAATAATAGAATCAATTATTAATAAAAGAAATTTAGAACCAACTGTTACTTTCGATGTTAGACGAGGAAGAATAGTTGAAAAAGTATAAAGAAAGGTAGAGTGCAAATACTCTATCAAAAAATCAAAATAAATTGCGGCGTGCTGCATAAGGAGGTACATAAGATGTATAAAGTTTGTAGTTTATTTGCAGGCGTAGGTGGAATTGATTTAGGTTTTTTACAAACTAAAGAATGTGAAATAGCTTATGCTAATGAATTTGATAAATATGCTGTTGATACGTATGAGAAAAACTTTAATACAAAAGTTGATTGTAGGGATATTCATGATGTTAAATTAGATGAAATTCCTGAATTTGATATTATGGTTGGAGGGTTTCCATGTACATCTTTTTCTGTTGCTGGATATAGAAAAGGATTTGATGATGACAAAACAGGAGATTTATTTTTTGAAATGGAAAGAATATTTAAGGTTAGACAACCAAGAGTAATCTTTTTAGAAAATGTTAAAAATCTTGTTGGTCATAATAATGGAGAAACATTTAGAACTATTATAAAAAAACTTGAAGAGGCTGGATATAAAGATAAAATAAGATACCAAGTTTTAAATGCTTGTGAATACGGTAATATTCCTCAAAATAGAGAAAGAATTTATATCGTTGCTTTTAGAGATAAAGCTGATTATGATAGATTTCAAATGCCTTACCCTATCCCATTGGAAAAAAATATTTTTAAAGTATTTAATTTTGATTCAAAAGTAGATGAAAAATACTATTATACTCCTGGAAAATATAAAGGAGAGATTTATCAATTACTTGAAGAAGGGATGGATGATGACTCGACAGTATATCAATGGCGTAGAAAATATGTTAGAAAAAATCAAAATAATTTAGTACCTACTTTAACAGCTAATATGGGTGAAGGTGGTCATAATGTACCGTTAATAAAAACGCAATATGGAATTAGAAAGTTAACACCTATTGAATGTTTCTATGCTCAAGGCTATCCAAAAGATTATAAACTACCAAGTGATTTGAGTGATGCTAAATTATATAAACAAGCTGGAAATAGTGTTGTTGTTCCTGTAATAAATAGAATTGCAGAAAATATTATGAAGGCTTTGAAAGCCTAAAGGAAGGAGAAAAAAATGGATATTATATTTCAAGGAATTGGAACTGAAATAATAGGAATAGTTATAAATACTATTATTAGCGCAGTCTTGGGCGGAATAGTTGGTTATAGAATTGGTATTTCTAATAAGCAAAAACAAAAAGCAGGAAGAGAATCAAATCAGATTCAAAATTCTATAAATATTGGAGGTAATGTAACCTCCAAAGATAAAATTGAAATAGGAAGTGTTGTTAATGACAAAAAAGATTAATAATGAATTGGATATTGATGGAAATGTTCAATCAGATGGAGACTTAAATATTGGTAATAATATTGAAAAGCAAGAAATAAATATACAAGTAAATAATGGAATTTCAGAACAGCAGTTAAAAGAAGTTATTCATTCAGAAATAGAATTAGAATTAAAGAATCAACAAATTTTAGCTGAAGATAAAGCACGAGAAAAATTATTAAAGCTTTCGGAGTCAGTTTTGCCCAAATTAGTAAAAGCTGAAATGATAGATGCTTTTAGTGATCCTACAATTCAAATGTTTTATAGAGAAACTCAGAAAACAGCAATTTGTAGTGAAAGAGAAATTGATTATTCTGTATTATCTGAACTATTAGTTTATAGAATTAATAATAAAGGCAATTTTGAAAAAAAGGCAAGTATAACGAAAGCTGTAGAAATTGTTGATAAAATATCTGATGATGCTTTAATAGCTCTTACAATTAAATATTGTCAAACTTTTTCACCTATTAGTGGCAATATTACAGAAGGATTAAATGCTTTGGAGGAAATGTATCAGAATATTTTAAAAGGTTTTACATTACCTGAAAATCAAAATTGGATTGATAATGCTGAAATATTAGGTGTTATTAGAATCGAAAGTTTATCTAATATGCTTAGGTTAGAAGATATTTATTATAAATCCTTAGTAGGATATGTTTCAAAGGGTATAGAGAAAGAATCCGAATTATATCAAGAAACTATAAACAAACTAAAATCAAATAATTTGCCTATAGATATCTTGGTAGATCATGAATTAAATCCAAATTATGTTAGATTAAACATAGTTAATAAAAATTTTATAAAAAATATTATGATTAGAACAATGAAGAATTGTGCTAATGGAAAAATGATTTTTGAAGATACAGAATTATCAAATAAACAGATTAATATTCTTGAGGAAATTTTTGAATCGTATATTAATGATAAGACTCTAGATAAAGAAATCAAAGATAATTTTATAAGAAAATTAAACGCATATCCATATATAAGCAAGGTTTTAAAATGGTGGAATTCTAATACAAAACCAGCTATAATTCTAAATTCTACTGGTAGAGTTTTAGCACATACTAATGCAAAAAGATTATTTGATAAGATGCCAGATATGTTATAGCTATAATTGATAATTATAGTATTGAATTATATTAATAGTTATGTTAAATTAATTATAAGTTAAATTGATAAAGAACATACATTGTTGGCGGGGACTAAATTTTCGCATATATATTTAGAAATCGCTCCATAATGCGTTTTCGTCGAACCACTTATAATGTAGCTGTATGTTGTGGAGTACTGTATGCTCCATAAATTGTAGAGCGAAAACTAAAGTGAAAATCATTTCACAATATATAAGTCGATTTAGTCGGCTTATTTTTTACTTATGATTTCCATAAGGTAGGAAAAATATATAATAATTTTAAAAAATATTGAATTTTAGTTTTTATATGTGTTATACTATTTTAAGAATATTATAAAAAAGTAAGAAAGAGGAAATATTATGAAAAAATTAAGGAAAACTAAAATTGTTGGTACAATTGGGCCAGCTAGCGAAATTATTTTACCAGAATTATTTGAAGCTGGATTAGATGTTTGTAGAATTAATTATTCACATGGAAGTTATGATGAGCAAAAAGAAAAAACAGATAATATTATTAAACTAAGAGAAGAATTAGATTTACCTATCCCAATGATTCTTGATATGAGAGGACCTGAAATAAGAACTGGTATGTTATATACTGGTAAAAATGATAAGATTGAAATAAAGGATGGGCAAACTTTTACATTAGTTAATGAAGATATTATTGGAAATGAGGAAAAAGTTTCAATAACTTATAAAGAATTATATAAAGATGTAGAGGCAGGAACAAAAATTTTAATTGATGATGGTGCTATTGAATTATGTGTTAGAGAAATTGTTGGTAAAGATATTGTTTGTGATGTTATACATGGAAATAGATTAGGTAGTAGAAAAACAATGAATTTACCAGGAACAATAATACGACTACCAGCATTAACTCAAAAAGATATTGATGATTTAAAAACAGCGTGTGATCATGATTATGATTTTGTAGCTGTTTCATTTGCTAGAAATTTAGATGATATTGCTCAAGTAAAAAAGATATTAGATGAATATGGTGGAAACGATATTCAAATTATTACTAAAATCGAAAATGTTGAAGGTTTATCTAATATGGAAGAAATTATTAAAACAGCTGATGCTCAAATGATAGCTCGTGGAGATATGGCTACTGAAACAGATTTTACTGAACCACCTATTATGCAAAAAAAACTTATTAAGTTATCAAATAGAGTATTTAAACCTGCAATAACTGCAACTCAAATGCTAGAATCAATGATGACAAATCCTTTACCTACTAGAGCAGAGGCTTCTGATGTTGCAAATGCTATTTATGATAGAACTAGTGCTATTATGCTTTCTGGGGAATGTGCTATGGGAAAATACCCATTAGAATGTGTTAAAACAATGGTCAAGATTTCTGAAAGGACAGAGCCAGAAATTAATTATTGGCAAAGATTTGATGAAAAGGATAAAATTATTTTAAATAATCTTGAAGATAGTATATGTTATTCTACGTGTATTATTGCAAAAAATACAAATGCAGATGCAATTGTTTGTTATACCTATACTGGAGATTCAGCCAGAAGATTATCAGGAATGGGAGCTGGTTGCCCTATATTAGCTGTTACAGATAATAAAAGGACCTTCCATCAATTAGGATTAGCTTGGAATGTTTATCCTGTTTATATTGAATCTTGCGATACAATAGATAAAACTGTTGAAGTTGGGATTGAAAAATTAAAGAAAAAAGGAATATTAGAACTTGGAGACAAGGTTGTTTTAGCAGGTGGAAAAAGTTATGTAAATGGAGTAAAGACAAGCAAAATAATTGGTGGATATATAGAAATATAAAAAAAAAATAGGTAGTTTTATAAAACTTTAATAAATCTATAAGTTATAGTAAAACTACCTATTTTTTATAAAAATAATAATTATTATCAAAAGTTTTATTATAATAAGTTCTATTATTTTCATTAATTATATTTTCTTCTATTTGGTTTACTATTTTTTGTTTTTCTTGAATATAATAATGATAATTAATATAGTCTACTAATGTAAGAATAAATACAAAAATTGAAAAAAATAAAATATATAAAAATAGCTTTAGCTTAGAATGTAATAAAAGCTTTTCTGTTTTTTTCTCAACATAATTATGGATATTTTTTTTAATTTTATTTTCAAAAGTATCATTTGAAAAATCAGCAAAACTAGTTTCATTGTTAAAATTTTTTTGTGAATCATAAACACTATTATCACTATTATATTGTTTGTTATTTTCGTTAATTTGTTCTTCTAAACTTAAATCGTAGATTCTTTTTTTTTCTGGATCTGATAAAATTTCATAAGCTTCATTTAAATTTCTAGTAATTGTTTCTGCTTTTATTTTATTACCAGGGTACAAATCTGGATGATATCTCTTAATAAGCTTTTTATAAGAAGTTTTTATTTCTTGAGGTGAAGCGTTTTTATTTATTTTTAATATATCGTAATAATTCATTTACAATCTCCAAATTATTTATATATAATAATTATATAAGAAAAGAATATAAAAAACAATGCTTAAATCTTGAAAAAACTCGAAAAATAATATAAAATGTAGATTAACTTGGAGAAGATTATTTTAAGAATATTATATAGAAAAAAATATTTGTATATGGAGGCTTTAAAATGACAGAACAAGAAGACTTTATTAATAAAGTAAAAAATAGATTTAATAATATTAGAAATCATAAATTTTATATTTATACAATGGGATGCGAGCTAAATGAAAATGATTCAGAAAAAATTTCTGGAATGCTTACTAAAATGGGTTATTTAGAAACTGATAATAAAGAAGATGCTGATATTATTATTTTTAATACTTGTTGTGTTAGAGATAATGAGGAGGATAGGTTATTTGGAAAAATTGGAGACATTAAAAAAATAAAAAAAGATAAAGATGTGATTTTAGCTATTGGTGGATGTATGATGCAAGAAAAAGCTATGTTACAAAAAATAAAAAATAGCTATAACTATGTAGATATTATTTTTGGAACGCATACAATGCAAAAACTACCAGAATACATTTTTAGAGTTTTAGAAGAAAAGGTAAAGGTTAAAGATGTAATTGATATTGATGGGAAAATATATGAAGGTATTCCAATAAAAAGAAAAGATAAGTATAGAGCTTCTGTTGCTATTACTTATGGGTGTAACAATTTTTGTACTTTTTGTATAGTTCCTTATGTAAGAGGAAGGGAAAGAGATAGAAATCCTGAAAAAATTATTGATGAGGTAAAATCTTTAGCTAAAGATGGATATAAAGAAATTACTTTGCTAGGGCAAAATGTAAATTCTTATATGAATCATTATAATACTGATAAATCTAAATTTGGAAAGATAAATTCTTTTGCTACATTATTAGATGAGATTTGTAAGATAGATGGAATCGAAAGAGTTAAATTTCTATCTCCACATCCTAAAGATTTTACAGATGATGTAATTGATGTTATTGCTAAAAATGACAAAGTTTCTAGACTTATACACATGCCACTTCAGTCTGGAAACACAAAAGTATTAAAGGAAATGAATAGAAAATATACAAAAGAAAATTATTTAGAATTAATAGATAAAATGAAAAACAAAATACCAAATTCAGAGTTTTCAACAGATATAATTGTTGGTTTTCCAGGCGAAACTGAAGAAGAGTTTGAAGATACATTAGATGTTGTTAGAAAAGTTAATTTTGAACAAATATTTATGTTTATTTATTCCCCTAGACAAGGTACAGTTGCTGCCAAAAGAGATGATCAAATTCCTGGAAATATTAAACATATTAGATTTAATAAATTAAAAGAATTATATGAATCACAAATAGATGAAAATAATAAAAAATACATAGGAACTAAACAAAAAATATTAATTGAAGGACTTAGTAAAAATAATAAAAATATGTTTACAGGAAGAACTAATACAAATAAAGTTGTTATTTTTGAAAAAAAAGAAGGACTAACTATTGGAGAAAGTGTTGCCGTAAAAATTACAGAAGCACATAAATGGTTTTTAAAGGGAACTATTTTATAAAATAAGATTATAAAGAATAATAAGAGAGGTTATAAATATATGTCAGAGCTTTCACCCATGATGCAAAATTATATGAGAACAAAAGAAGACTATAGGGATTGTATACTGTTTTATAGATTAGGTGATTTTTATGAAATGTTTTTTGAAGATGCAATTACTGCATCTCGTGAATTAGAGATAACTTTAACAGGAAAAGCATGTGGGTTAGAAGAAAGGGCTCCTATGTGTGGAGTACCATACCATGCTGCAAATATTTATATTTCTAAATTGATATCAAAAGGATATAAAGTTGCAATTTGTGAACAATTAGAAGATCCTAAAAAAACAAAAGGAATTGTAAAAAGGGGAGTTATTAGAGTTGTAACGCCTGGTACTATTATTGAAACAAATATGTTAGAAGAAAAAAAGAATAATTATATTATGAGTATTGTAAAAAAAGGTATTTATTATGGTCTTGCAGTTTGTGATATAAGTACAGGAGATTTTTATTCTACAGAGATTAAATTTTCAGAAAATAATTTCGAAAAGTTATTAGATGAATATGCTAGATTTTCTCCTTCTGAAATTGTTATCAATTCTGAGATGTCTGTAAGAGAAGCAGAATTAAAAATAATACAAGATAGATGGAATACTTTTATAACAATTAGAGATAATGATTTTTTTATAGAAGATTATAATATTTTTGAAAATCTATATACATTAGTAGATGAAAATGATAATGAGTATCAAAATATTAAGAAAAAATCTTTTTTAGTTCAAGCAATTAATGGATTATTAAACTATTTTAATGAAACCCAAAAGATTAAATTAGAACATATTAATAAAATAAAAGTATATGAAGTTCAAAAATTTATGGCATTAGATATTAGTGCTAGACGAAGCTTAGAGCTAATTGAACGCATGTCAGATAAATCAAAAAAAGGGACTTTAATTTGGGTTTTAGATAAAACTTCTACTTCTATGGGTGGAAGACTATTAAGACGTTGGATTAGTGATCCTTTGTTAGATGTTGATGAAATAAATAAAAGATTAGATAGTGTTGAAGAATTTAAAGATAATTTAATTCTTAAAGGTGAGACAATTGAAGTTTTAAGAAGTGTTTATGATATAGAAAGATTATCTGGAAGAATTTCTTATGGAAATGCAAATGCTAGAGATTTAATCTCTTTAAAAAATTCAATTAGGAATTTACCAAAATTGAAAGCACTTTTAAAGGAAACAAAATCTATGTTGCTTCAAGAAGCTTATGAGAAATTAGATGTTTTGGATGATATAGAAGAATTAATAGATAATGCAATTGAGGAAGAACCACCTGTAACAATCAAAGAAGGTGGAATTATAAAAAAAGGATATAATAAAGAAATAGATGAATATAGGTCAGCTTCTACTGATGGAAAGTCTTGGATAATCGAGCTTGAAAGAAAAGAAAGAGAACAAACAAAAATTAGAAATTTAAAAGTTGGATATACAAAAGTATTTGGATATTATATAGAAGTTACTAAATCTTTTTTTAATTTAGTTCCAAATAGATACATAAGAAAGCAAACTTTGACAGGCGCAGAAAGATATACAACAGAAGAGTTAATAGAGTTAGAAGCAAAAATATTAGGAGCAGAAGAACGTGCAATAGAACTAGAATATAATGAATTTACAAAAATTAGAGATTTTATTGGTAAGAATATTGAGAGACTGCAGCAAACTGCAGGTATTGTCTCTAAAATAGATGTACTTTCTAATTTTGCTACTGTTGCAGAGGATAATTCATACATTAGACCAGAAGTTGATGATGGTGAGGAAATAAATATAATAAATGGTAGACATCCAGCAGTTGAAAAAGTATTATCAAATGGAGAATTTATTCAAAACGATACAAAATTAGATTCAAATACTAATAGAGTTTTAATTATAACGGGTCCAAATATGGCAGGAAAATCGACATATATGCGTCAAACAGCAATTATTACTTTAATGGCACAGATTGGATGTTTTGTTCCAGCTGATTATGCTAAAATAGGAATTGTTGATAAAATTTTTACAAGAGTTGGGGCTTCTGATGATTTAAGCATGGGACAAAGTACTTTTATGGTTGAGATGACAGAGGTAGCGAATATTTTAAAAAATGCTACTTCAAAAAGTTTAGTAATACTTGATGAAATTGGAAGAGGAACATCTACTTATGATGGACTTTCTATAGCTTGGGCTGTTGCTGAATATATAGCAGATAAAGAAAAAATAGGATGCAAAACTTTATTTGCTACACACTATCATGAACTTATAGGATTAGAAGAAAAAATTGATGGAATAAAAAATTATTCAGTTGCCGTTAAAGAAAAAGGAGAAGATGTAATTTTTTTAAGAAAAATTATTGAAGGTGGAACAGATGAAAGTTACGGAATTCACGTTGCAAAACTTGCAGGCGTTCCAAAGCAAGTTGTAACTAGAGCTAATAAAATATTGAATTCTTTAGAAAAAAACGGTGTAAAAATAAAAGAAGAAAAAGAAAGTAAGAAACAGGTTGAAGGTCAAATGGATTTATTTAATTTGAAACTTTCAGATATTGCTTCTGAACTTGATAAATTTAATGTTAATGAGCTTACACCAATTGATGCACTAAATATTTTAGTTAAATTGAAGGAAATGATGAAATAGAATGTATGTAGATATTAAAATTGAATAAAAAGATTAAACGAAGGATGATAAAAGTAAATAGAAGATTTGGCTTAAATAATGCAGATTATAAATTAATATATATTAGAGTATAATGAGTCTTATACAGAAAAAGAAATTTATTAATAAATAAAGTATTGTATAATATATTATTAATTGATATAATAATTAAAATTCATATATAGAAATAATTTAGTTATTATATATAATTTAGTATTGAAATAGAAAGGAATATAATAATGAATAATAAAATAGTGCCAGTGACAATTTTAACAGGTTATTTAGGTGCAGGTAAAACAACTTTAATTAACCATGTTTTAAATAATCAAGAAGGTTATAGAGTTGCAGTAATTGTAAACGATATTGGAGAAGTAAATATTGATGCAACTTTAATTCAAAAGGGTGGGGTAGTTAATCAACAGGATGACAGTTTAGTTCCTTTATCTAATGGATGTATTTGTTGTACTTTAAAAGTTGATTTAATGAAACAAATTGTTGAAATTATTAAAAGTGGAAAATTTGATTATATTTTAATTGAAGCAAGTGGTATATGCGAACCATTACCAATAGTACAAACATTAACAGTATTATCTGACGAAACTGGAAGTTATGGAATACCAAAAATGAGCAGGTTAGATAATGTAGTTACTGTTGTTGATGCTTTACGTTTGGCAACTGAATTTGAATGTGGAGAAGATTTAACAAAGGATAGTATTGAAGAAGAAGATATAGAGAACCTTTTAATACAGCAAATAGAATTTTGTAACACAATCGTTTTAAATAAGGTAGATGAAATTAGTCAAGAAGAATTGAATAAAGTAAAAAAAATAATTAGAGTTCTTCAACCAAAAGCGAGAATAATAGAAACTAATTATGGAAAAGTTGAAGTGAAGGATATTATTAATTCAAATGCTTTTAATTTAGAAGAAGCCTGTGCTTCTGCTGGTTGGGCTCAAGAACTAGAAAAAGAAGTTGATGAAGAAGATCATGAACATAATAATCATCATCATGAAGATGAAGGTGAATTGGAAGAATATGGAATAGGAACTTTTGTATATTTCAGAAGAAAACCATTTAACAGAGCAAGATTTGAAGATTTTGCAAATAGATTTCCTAAAGAAGTTATTAGATGTAAAGGTTTAATTTGGTTTTCAGATACCTATAATGAAAGCTATATTTTTGAGCAAGCAGGAAAACAAATTCAAGCTAGTTATAGTGGTGATTGGATTGCATCAGCTCCAAAAAATGAATTAGATCAAATTATTAAAGAAAACCCTGAAGTACTTAGAGAATGGGATAGTGACGTTGGAGACAGAATGATAAAATTAGTTTTTATAGGTCAAAATATGAACAAAAAAGAGATTATTGATAAACTTGATCAGTGTATAGAAATTAAATAAGGATGGATAAATTTTAAATGAAGAATACTAATAAAGATGATAAAATTAATGAAAAAAGTAAAAATTCAATAAACGTTAATGTTGGAAATTTTTTACTTGCTATTTTGGTTATTTTGATTGTATCTACAGGTTCACTTGTATATTACATGATTGCTACTGCAAGACGTGATGCTTATCAATATACTAGTATTATGCAAAATATTGTTGAAAATCAAACAAATGAAAATGTTGATACAATAAAAAATATAATAGATTCAACAATAAATACTGTATCATCTAGTAGTACTACAGTAAAAGAAACAAATACTATAGATTCAGTTGATGTTAATAATAGAAAAGTAATGAATGAAAATTTAATTGTATTATATAATGGACTAATTTTAGATACTAGTAAAATGGAAAGAACAGAATTAAAATACATAGATAATTCTGATAAATATAAAGACAAATATATTATAACTTATTATAATTATGATAGTTTTAGTTATAAAGATTCTAAATTAGGAACAATATCTTCTCAGGTTTATGATGGATTAGTTAAGATAGAAAATGTTGGAAAAGTGGCTATTTCAGAAAGTTATAATGCAATTCCGAGAGAAATAAAAGTTGTAAATGCTATTCCAACTCTTGTATCTGATAAGAATTCTAAAATTGGTGATTATGATTCTACAAAAGCAATAATTACTGATTTAGATGGAAATGGAACAGAAGAATATATTTTAATATTAGCAAATAAGAAAACAGGATATTCAAAAATAGCTTTAATGGATTCTACAGGTACTAAAGTATCTGATTTAGCTTATATAGAAAAGAGTAAATGGGAATCTGTTACAACAGAAGAGTATCATTTAAGTTTAAGTAATGTTGAAGTAATAGATGTTGATAATGATGGAATAATGGAAATTTTAGTTGAGATTCCTAGATATGAAGGAGACTCTAGTGTAAGCTTATTAAAATATAAAAATGGTGAGCTTTTTGGAGATACAAATATAGAATGTTCATTATTACCATAAAAAGTTGTAAATCTTTTGTTACAATTCACAGCTTATTTTATAAATTAGGTTAAGATATAATAGTTTTTTTAAAAATGCTCGTTCAAGCTGAACTGCGTAAGAAATTCACATAAATTTTATGGCACCCTTCCAAGGACAAGCCTTGAATACTTTCCATAAAATTTATTAGAATTTCTAACTTGCTCACTATCAATGGGCTTTTTTCAAAAATAATTATATCGTAACCTAAGAAATAAGTATAAGAGGCTGTGAATTGTAACGCTTTTTTTAGTTTTAGGAAATATCCTTAAATTTTTGTTTACAATAATTTAAAAATGATATATAATAATTAAGAAATTAATAAAAAGGGGCAATTTATTATGGAAAATGAAGAACAAGATATGAATCATTTAATGCAAATTAGAATGGATAAGCTTAAAGAACTTCAGGAAAATGGGAAAGATCCTTTTAATATTACAGAATATGATAGAACAGAATTTAGTAAACAAATAAAAGACAACTATGAAGAATTTGAAGGAAAAGATGTATCTGTTGCTGGACGTATTATGGCAAAAAGAATTATGGGTAAAGCGTCTTTTTGTACAATACAGGATTCAACCGGAAAAATTCAAAGTTATGTTAGTATAAATGATTTAGGAGAAGAATCATATAAAGCATTTAAAACTTTTGATATCGGAGATATTATAGGTCTTAAAGGATTTGTTTTTAAGACTAAAACTGAAGAGATTTCTATTCATGCTAAAGAAGTTGTTCTTCTAACAAAATCTTTAAGAGATTTACCTGAAAAATTTCATGGTTTAAAAGATACAGATTTACGTTATCGTCAAAGATATGTAGATTTAATTATTAATCCTGAAGTTAAAGAAACTTTTGAAATAAGAACTGCAATAATAAAAGAAATAAGGAATATATTAGATGAAAAAGGATATTTAGAAGTTGAAACTCCAATTTTAAATACAATTTCTGGTGGTGCAACAGCTCGTCCATTTATAACTCATCACAATACTTTAGATTTAGATATGTATTTAAGAATTGCAACAGAATTAAATTTAAAAAGACTAATAGTTGGTGGTTTTGATAAAGTTTATGAGATTGGTAGAATTTTTAGAAATGAAGGAATGGATATTAGACATAATCCAGAATTTACGTCTATTGAATTTTATAGTGCATACCAGAATTATCATGATATGATGGATTTAACTGAAGAAATGTTTTCTAGAGTTGCAATGAAAGTCAAAGGAAGTTATAATTTTTCTTATCAAGGACAAGAATTAGATTTTACACCTGGTGGATGGAAAAAAGTTACTATGATTGATAGTATTAAAGAAGCTTGCGGTGTTGATTTTAATAATATTCAAACAGATGAAGATGCTATTAAAATTGCAAAAGAACACAAAATTGAAATTCCAGTTGGAAAAGAAACAAGAGGAAACATTATAGCATTATTTTTTGATGAATATGTTGAAAAAACATTGATACAACCAACATTTATTTATGACTATCCAATTGAAGTATCACCACTTGCTAAAAAATGTAAATATGATTCAAGACTAACACAAAGATTTGAATTCTTTATTTGTGGAAGAGAATATGGAAACGCTTTTTCAGAATTAAATGATCCTATTGATCAATATGAAAGATTTAAAAAGGAAGTTGAAGCAAAAGCTAATGGAGATGATGAAGCAGGAATGATGGATGATGATTTTATTAATAGCCTTGAATATGGAATGCCTCCAACAGGTGGTGAAGGAATAGGAATAGATAGAATGGTAATGTTATTTACAGATAGTGCCTCAATAAGAGATGTTTTATTTTTCCCAACAATGAAGCCATTAGGATAAGTACATTTGTAAATCAACTAAAACGTTTTATGCCTTACAAGCTTTGCAAATAAAGAATGACAGAAATTTTTATAAAAAAGGAAAAGTCTAAAAAATTATTAAATTATGGAAAAGTTATGGTGACTCAAATACATGGGGGGGATATTTCTGGTAGTGACCATCAAGTACATGGAGATAAAAGATTGACAAAAGAATTTTCAATAAAGTTAGGAGATAAATTTGAAATTATAATTGAAAGAAATATTTTAATAAAAAAAGCAATGTGCAAAATGCAAATTGTAAAGGGTATATTATGATAGATTTTACAAAAGCAATAGAGGAATTAAATACATATAAAGGGTCTGAAAAAAAGAAAACATTAAGATATAATAATAAAAAGTATTTAGTAAAATTTCCAGTTCCAGTAAGAGAAAAAATAAAAATATATCATATATAAATAATGCTTTTTCAGAGTATATAGGAAGTAATATATTTAAGATTATAGGATTTGAAACGCAAAATACAGTTTTAGGTATTTATAATTATAATGGAAAAGAAAAAATAGTATGTGCATGTGAAGATTTTACAGATGAACATACAATTCTATATGAATTTGAGAAAGTAGCACTAAGTACTAAGCTTGATAAAAAAGTTGAAACCGAATTAACAGATATTATGGAAGTTTTAGAAGAAAGTAAAATTATAAATAATGATATGTTAAAAGAATGCTTCTGGAATATGTTTATCATAGATATGAAGTATAAAACATGTTTACAATAAATTAAAAAAATAGGAGTGGTAAAAAATGTACTTTTTCGAAAAAACAAAATGGGATAGAAGTGTTATAGCTTTTATTTATTTAATATTAGGAATTGTACTTTTATTATTTCCAAAGCAAACTTTAAGTATAGCAACTAGAATTATTGCTTTTGGAATTATGAGTCTAGCTGTTATTTACATAGTTATGTTCATTATTAAGAAAGAAGATAGATTTTCAGCAGATTATTTTTATTTAATTATAAGTATTGTTGGAATCGGATTAGCAATTTCAATGATTATAAGTCCAACTTGGATTATTGCTGTAATTAACATAGTTGTTGGTATTGTACTTATTATAAATGGAATAGGAAATTTTAGTACAACTGTAATGATCAGAAAAGATGATAAAATTTGGTGGGCTTTTTCTATTTTACCAATTATTACTTTTGTTTTAGGTTTTGTTATTATGGCAAATCCTATTGGAATGGCTAAATTTATGACTAGAATAGAAGGCCTTTCATTAATTACAGATGCTGTTTCTACTTGGATTATTGTATATAGATTGAATAAGTTTTTAAGTTAATTTGAATAAGAAGATTAATAAATAATTTTAAGAATATATGAGAAAAATGACTTGTTTATTTAAGTTTTATATATTATACTAAAATTAATTAGTTATGAATAAAAAAGATAACAAAGGAGAAGTTTAAATTGTTTGGTTACGGATTTGATAGAAGAATTTTATATGGTATATTAATAATAATAGTTATATACGGTATAATGAGTATGAGTAGTAACGATTGGATTTCAATTATTTTAACACTCCCAGCAGTAATAATAGCTATTACTGTTCACGAATATTCTCATGCAAAGGCAGCTGATATATTTGGAGATACAACTCCAAAAGCTCAAGAAAGACTAACTCTAAATCCTTTGAAACATATTGATCCAGTTGGATTTGTTTTATTAATGTTTGCTCATGTTGGTTGGGGGAAACCAGTTGAAATTAATCCTAATAATTTTACAAGTAATAAATCAAGAGATTATTGTGAAGCAATGGTTTCGCTTGCTGGACCATTATCTAATTTTATTTTGGCATTTCTATTAGTATTCTTATCTAGATTAATTAGTATTTTTTCACCTAATTTAATATATAGTTTTTATGGAAGTTTATTTTTACTACTTATTGAGATTACAATAATGATTAATATTGGGCTTGGAGTTTTTAATCTAATTCCACTTCCACCATTAGATGGAGAAAAAATTTTTAAATCTATTTTACCATATAAGGCTAAAGAATGGTTAGATAGAAATAATAGTATTTTTAATATTGTTTTTATTACTTTATGGATTACAGGAAAATTATCTATAGTTGTTTCACCAATAGTTGAATTTATAAATAAAGGAATGGTTAATTTAGTGTATTTATTAACTATGTGGATATAGGAGAAAAATATGAACAAAGGAAGAGTTTTATTTAATATTAATTCGGAAGGAAAAAATTATTGTGTATACTTATCTAATTCAAACCAATTAAATGCGTTCGCATATAGTAGATTAGACGATTTCCATTTTGTAAAAGAACCAAATGAGATTGAGTTCATTAATTCTATAATAAAAAAACTAAATAAAAGATATGTACGTAGAGAAGAGATAAATTATCAAGATGAAAAAATAGTTAGATTTGAGAATATATATAGTAAATTAAGTTATTTTGCAAAAGAAGATTTAAATGGAGCTTTAAAGGTATGTAATTATAATGATTATAGTTCTTTATATGACAAATATAATGGTATTAAAGTAGATTATGATTACTTATCTTATTATGATGGCAGAAATTCTGATGGCTTTTTTGAGGAAGCACCTGCCACTAGTCAAAGAGGAAGGCATAAACCAGGGAAAATAAGAAAAGTTATTGCTATAGCTGGAACTATAGTTACAATAACTTTATCAGCTTTAGGTGTTAATTCTTTAATAAAAGGTGAATTGCCACAAGTTACAGCACCAGAAACTACAATAACTCAGACCGTTGAAGAAACAAAAGGAACATCAGAAATTGTCGTTGGAGAAAACGAAGAAGAGCCTGAAGGAATTGGAAACAGTGTTCCCGAAGAGCTAGAACAACCTGAATCAGATTCTATTGATTGGGTATTTGATAACTTTGGTAAGGTTGATTTAAAAGCTGATACTTCAAAAAAACAAGATTTAAGAGATAATTATAAATCAATAGAAGAACAATTAAGAGAACAAGGTTTAGAAAACTGGGAAATATGTGTAGCGTTAAATGATATAGCTGTTAGAGAACTTAAAAATATGTCTTTTATTTATGATGGGGAAAATGATGAAATAATATATGTTTACCAAAGATTACCTGAAAAGGAAAAGGATAATTCTAGTTCAGAAACTAGTATTGTACCTGATAATGTACAAATTTTATTAGATGCAGTTAAGAATAATAAATATTTAACAGAGGATGAAAAAGAGTTTATAATTAGGACAAATAAGGATTATTGGGTTAAAAATGCAGATAAATTAGATATTGAAGAAATTTGGTTTAGATTAAGTTGTTTAAAAATTGAATATCATGATGGCATATTAGATGTAGATAGTTCTGAAGTTCCAGGAACAAGTGCTGAAGGATATTATAAAAGTAGTATAATTTCTTCAAGTAGAGATGAAATTAGAGATATGATTAATTCCGGAGAAATAAGAGGAGAAAAGGTTAGTGAAATACATATCTCAAATTTTACTAAATTTGATTCGGAAAAATATGAACAGACATTTGCTCATGAATGTAATCATATTGTAGGTAATTTTAGAGGAATAAGTATATTATTAAACGAAGGATATACTGAACTATCAAATCCAATGGGTAGATTTAATAATTATCAATTTGAACAATTAATGGCTGTTATGTTTATTAGAACATTTGGACCTGAAGTAATGAAAGACGGATATTATGGATTTGACTTAGAAAATGCACTTGTAAATAAATTAGTTGAAGTAACAAAAAGAGACATAAGTGAAGTTGAAGAAGAAATTTTTCAACTTTTAAAGCAAGTACAATCTGCACTTTATAATATAACTGGAAGAAATCATAATATGAATAAAGGACTTTTTGCAGATTATATTCCTAGAGATGAATTAACTGAAATTCTTGATGCTTTGTCTAGCTATTCAGAATTAATAAATGGTAAACCATTAAAGGAAAATGCTTTTAATCGTTTAGTTATTGACGCATTAACAGGAAAAAGAGATGCAGAGAGTTATCGATCTGATGATGAAAATATTAATTATCTTGATTTTAATGTTAACACTGGAGAGGGAAATGTAATGTTAGTTACACCAGCAAATTATAATTATGATTCTAGAAAAAAAACAGAGTATATATTAATTGAAGGGAGTTCTATTGGTTATGATCGTACTACTTTTGTGCATACAGATGTAACAGGTTCATTTACTAGAAAACAATCTTCATTAGATAGCGATCCGACAAGAATAAGTGATATAGAAATAGATTACAATAGTGACAGAACTGGTGAATTTGGAGAATCTCAAGACCAAACTAATGATGGAGAAGATATTTATCGTTAACTTAAAAACAGATTTTATAAATTAATATATAGGAGTATTATGAAAGACACAATTATACTTGGAATTGAATCTAGTTGTGATGAAACTTCTGTTGCTGTTGTTAAAAATGGCAGAGAAGTTTTATCTAATATTATTAATTCTCAAATTAAAGTACATGAATTATATGGTGGTGTTGTTCCAGAAATTGCATCAAGAATGCATGTAGAAGCTATTAATTTAATAACCAAAGAAGCTGTTCAAAAAGCTAATTGTACTCTTAAAGATATTGACGCAATTGCTGTTACACAAGGCCCTGGTTTGGTTGGAGCTCTTTTAGTAGGGGTATCTTATGCTAAAGGTTTAAGTCTAGCGATTCAAAAGCCATTAATAGCTGTAAATCACATTGAAGGGCATATTGCTGGAAATTATTTAACGTATAAACAATTAAAACCACCATTTTTATGTCTTATTATTTCAGGTGGGCATACACATTTGGTAAATGTAAAAACATATACAGAGTTTGAAATTTTAGGCAAAACGCGTGATGATGCAATTGGTGAAGCTTTTGATAAAGTGGCTAGAGTAGTTGGATTAGGATATCCAGGAGGACCAAAAGTTGAAAAACTAGCAAAAGAAGGAGAAGCAAATATAGAACTTCCAGTAACACATCTTGATAATTATGATTTTAGTTTTAGTGGAATAAAAACAAAAGTTATTAATTTAAATCATAATAATAAATATATAAATAAAAGTAATTTATGTGCTAGTTTTCAAAAAGCTGTTACAGAAATGCTATTATATAATGTAAGAAAAGCAGTTAAAGATTTTAAAGTAGATAAGATTTGTTTAGCTGGTGGAGTTTCATGTAATTCTTATATAAGAGGAGCTTTTGATGAGTTATCTAGCAAACTAAATATTAAAGTATATTATCCTGAACCTGTTTTTTGCACTGATAATGGAGCTATGATAGCATCAATGGGTTACTATAATTATATTAATGGAAAAAAAGCCGATTTAAATTTAAATGCAATTCCTAATTTAAAAATAGGAGAGTAGTATAGAAGAGAAATAATAGAAGGGAGACAAAGATGTCTATATTTGCAATAGCAGATTTACATTTGTCTTTTAAAGTTGATAAACCAATGAATATTTTTGGTCTTAATTGGGAATCTCATGAAGAAAAGATAAAAAGTAATTGGATAGAAAAAGTAAATCGTGAAGATACAGTAATTATCCCAGGAGATTTTTCATGGGCAACTTATTTAAATGAAGCTAAAGAAGATTTTGAATTTTTAAATTCTCTTCCAGGAAAGAAAATATTGTCTAAGGGAAATCATGATTATTGGTGGACAACAGTCTCAAAAATGAAAAATTTTTTGAAAGAAAATAATTTTGAACAAATAGATTTTTTATATAATAATAGTTTTTTAGCTGAAGATAAAATTATAGTTGGAGCTAAAGGTTGGGTTACTAATATAAAATCAAAAGAAAACTTAAAAATATTAAAACGCGAAAATTTAAGATTAGAATTTTCTATAATAGATGGAATTAAAAAATTTGGAAATGATAAAGAAATTATAGCTTTTCTCCATTATCCACCTTTTTTTAAAGAACAAGCTGATACCGAAGTTGATCTAATAAATACTCTGAAAAAATATAATATAAAAAAATGTTACTATGGACATTTACATGGTGATTCTCATAAAGAGGCAATTGAAGGAATTGTAGATGGAATATATTATAAATTAATAAGTTCGGATTATTTAGATTTTGATCTTATAAAAATATAAAAATATTTTATAGCTTCCTTAAAATTCTATTGAAAACTTATTATGCTTGTGTTAAACTATAAATATATAAATAGGAAAGAGGTAATACTTATGAAAATATTAAAGAAAATATTAGCAGGAATTTTATGTTTAATGATGGTATTGTCTGTTTGTGGGACATTGATATATTATTTAGTTTCAGCAATTTAATTTTATTTTGAAGAAGGTGGTAACAAAAATTGGAAACTTTTATGCAACCAATTAATGATTTATATAAAGTTAATATATGGAATTATTTTTTAGAAATTATTTCTAACCCATTTAGATTAATACTAGGGATAATAGATTTAGTTATTGTCCTATTTTTAGTATATTATTCTTTTAAAATTTTAAAAAATACTAGAGCTTGGCAATTAATAAAAGGTATAGTAATTCTAATAATTATAACAGTATTAAGCAAAGTATTAAAACTTAATATTTTAAATTACATATTATCTGTTGTTATGACATACGGTGCTTTTGTTTGTATTGTAATTTTCCAACCTGAACTTAGGAGAGCTTTAGAACAGTTAGGTGCAAATAAAATTACTAATTATTTTGGAATAAATAAAGATATAGAAGCAAGGAAAAAAGAAAATGTTTATAGAATTGCTATTGCAGCAATTGAACTATCAAAAACTAAAACAGGTGCATTAATTGTCATTCAAAGAGATGTTAAAATTCAAGATATAATTGCAACTGGAATACCTATTGATGCAGAAATTTCTCCACAGCTTTTATGTAATATTTTTGTTCCAAATACACCGCTTCATGATGGAGCAGTTATAATTAGTGAAGGTAGAATAGCTGCGGCATCTTGTATGTTACCTCTTGCTGATGATCATGATATTGCAAGAGAACTTGGCACAAGACATAGAGCTGCAATTGGAATATCTAAGGAATCAGATGCAATAGCTGTTGTTGTTTCTGAAGAAACAGGGAAAATATCAATTACAAAAGACGGAACATTAATCGCAGATGTTAGAGAAGATGTATTAAAGAAAATATTAATAAAATATTTAGTAACAGAAGAAAAAACGTTCCCAAAAGAGAGCCAAGAACAAAAATAAATAGGTTATATATTTTTATATAAATTTATTTATTGCTTCTGCAAACGCACCACTTGAAACATTATTTTTAGTAATGTAGTCTGCAATAGATTTAATTTCATCATATGCGTCTGCGACAGCAATACCTATTCCTGAATTTTTTATCATTTCTAAATCATTAACATTATCACCAATAGCAAGCATGTTTTCATGTGGAATATTTAAAATATTTGATAAATATTTTAAGCCTTGATTTTTATCAATCTTACTAGGTGCTATATTTAAATACTCATATTCTTTATTAGTAATAAAATCTTTAAATTCTCCTTTTTTTATAATTAGGTTTGTACTAACAGAAATATTTTTTTGTATTTCTGTTTCAAAATCTAACATTGATCCTTCAGAAGTTATTACTAAACTAAAAATATTTGGATTCTCTTTTTCAATAAATTCTTCTATTGTTGGTACAATAAAAAATTTTAATTCTGTAGAGTTTTCATCTTTTAAAATATAATTACGAAGATCCATATATTTTAATTCTTCAGTTACAATTGAATCTTCAGTATAAAAATGTATATGTAAATTTTGACTTCTTGCAAATTTTATACAATAATCTATATTTTCTTTTTTTAGAACTTTTCTAGCAAGTTCTTTTTTTTCTTTTAAATTAACAATTTGAGTTCCATTTCCAAAAATTCCATAATCAGCTTTTAATTTTTTACACACGGTACTAGATACAGAATAAGATTTACCAGTACAAATAACAAAAGGAAGATTCTTCTCATGAATTTTGTCTATTGCTAAAAAATTTTGATTACATATATTATTATTTTTATCTATAATTGTTCCATCTAAATCACTTGCAATTAGTTTAATTTTCATTTATATTTTTTCTCCTATAAATAATATAAAAAATTATATCACTAATTATAAAAAAAAACAATACAAAATCTAACCCTTTATGTTATAATAATATTGTATTGGTTACAATTTACAGCTTATTTAATAAATTAGGTTACGATATAATTATTTTTGAAAAAAGCGCATTAATAGTGAGCAAGTTAGAAATTCTAATAAATTTTATGGAAAGAGTTCAAGGCTTGTCCTTGGAAGGGTGCCATAAAATTTATGTGAATTTCTTACGCAGTTCA
>JAFXMI010000045.1 GCA_017530505.1 Clostridia bacterium
CAATCCCCAATCCCCAATCCCCATTAAATTTATATAATAGATAATAATTATAATTTTTAAATTACTTTTAAAAAAAAATAAAATATAAAATAAATAATCAATTTTTTATTAATAAATAACTTTATAAATTATTTATTTATATAAAAAGAATGAATGAAAAATTTTCAATAAATAATAATAATAATTCAGATAATGAATCAGATATACAAGATTTGTCTGAGAAAAAAGGATTAAATGAAGATTTAATTATTGAACCAAAAAGAGTAACAATTAATAAAAAAACTAGTTCTTGTTCAAATTTTTGTTCAACAATATTTCCATGTTTTAAAAAAGTGGATACAACTTCAAGACGTATTGTTTATTTTAGTAATGAAACTTTAAATATAACAAACTGGTCAAATAGAGAAGAAAATAATAAATATAATTTAATAACTTTTATTCCTATAGTTTTATTTAATCAATTTAAACAATTTGGTAATTTTTTTTATTTAATAATGTCTGCTTCTCAATTCATTCCAGAATTAAAAGTAGGATTTTTATTTGCATATGTTTCCCCTTTAGTATTTGTAGTTTTAGTTTCAATGGCTAAAGAACTTTATGATGATATTAACAGAAGAATTCAGGATAAAAAAACAAATTCAGCTCAAATAAGTGTATTAGTTCCTACCCCTGATAAAAAAAATGTTCAAATAGTACAAAAATCTGCATCAGATTTATTAGTAGGAGATATAATTGAGTTAAAAAAAAATTCTCGTGTTCCTGCAGATATAATTGTATTAAAAACTTTCAATGAATCTAATGATAACCAAGCTTTTATTAGAACAGATCAACTTGATGGTGAAACAGATTGGAAATTAAGGAAAGCCCCTTCAATGACACAGAAAATGGAAAATATACATTTTTTCACAAGTCATTCATATGCAGAATGTGAACCTCCATCAAAATTAATATATAATTTTGAAGGAGTAATTACTAGTAAAATTGACAATGAATTTATAAAAGAACCTCTAAATTTAGAAAATACAATGTGGGCTAGTACTGTAGTTGCTTCTTTGAAAGTCATTGGAATTGTTATTTATACTGGTAAAGAGACAAGAGCTAGGATGAATTCAAGTACTCCAAAAATGAAAATAGGCATTTTAGATCAAGAATTAAATAGATCTAATGTTTACTTATTTTTTATAATGCTTGTTTTAGCATTTATTTTAGCTAGTGCCAAAGGATTTGATTCAAAATTTTTTTTTATTTTTTTTAAATATATAATCTTATTTTGTGCAATAATTCCTATTTCTTTAAGAGTAAATTTAGATGTATCTAAAACTTATTTTTCATATGTTATTAATAGAGATAAATCAATTCCTGAAACAATTGCTAGAAATAGTACAATTCCTGAAGAACTTGGTAGAATTTCATATGTTTTTTCGGATAAAACCGGTACTTTGACAAAAAATGAAATGGTTTTTAAAAAGATTTCAATGGAAAATGATCAATTTGGAGAAGAAAGCTTTAATGATTTAAAATCAATTTTATCTGATGAATGTCAAAAAGAGGATGCTCCACTTTTAGATCTAATTAATTCAGATACTAATTTAATTCAAGAACCAGGTTCTTTGAGTGAAAGTGTGAACACATCAAATGATGGAATGAGTGAAAATTCTAATACTGAAAGAAAAAAATCCAAAAGATATAGAAGGCCAAAAAATAAAGTAATAAGGGATACTATAACTTCAATGGTTTTATGCAATAATGTTACTCCTATTATAGATGATAACGATCCAACAAATATAACATATCAAGCTTCTTCCCCAGATGAGGTTGCCCTTGTTAAGTTTTCTGAAACTTTAAATATGAGACTAATTGGAAGAACAGATAAAGAAATAAAAATTAAAGACACTGCTGACAATATAGAAGAATTTGAAGTTTTAGCTAATTTTCCTTTTTCTTCAGATACAAAAAGAATGGGAATTGTTTTAAAAAATAAAAAGCATGGACATATAATTTATTATTTAAAAGGAGCTGAAAATGTTATGATGAAATTTGTAAAAAAACAATATATAAGTTATATATCAGAAAATGCAGAAAATTTGGCTACCAAAGGTTTGAGAACATTAGTTTTAACACAGAAGATACTTACAGAAGAATATTTTGAAAATTGGAATAAAGAGTATAAAGAAGCAATAACGGCTATGGAAAATAGAAAAGAAAAAATTGCTAATGTTGTTTCAAAATTAGAAAACAATATGGACTTTTTATGTGTAACTGGAGTAGAAGATCTATTACAAGATGATGTTGCCACAACTATTGATAATTTAAGAAATGCAGGAATGAAAGTATGGATGTTAACTGGAGATAAAGTAGAGACAGCTACATGTATTTCAATCTCAGCTGGTATAAAATCAAAAAACCAAAAAATATTTACAATAAAGAATGATGATTTTGAACATCAATCTTTAGGAAAAGATGTAATTGATTTAAAAGAAAAATTTAAAGAGTATCAAAATAAAATTAATATTGAACCACATATATTTATTATAGATGGAGATACTCTAGACTTAGCTTTAAAAAATTGTGAAGAAGATTTTTTCAGAACTACAATGCAAGCCCCAAGTGTAGTATGTTGTAGATGTTCACCAACACAAAAAAGAATAATAGTAAAAACAATAAAAAAATATACTGATGCCAGAACTGCAGCAGTTGGAGATGGAGGTAATGATGTAGCTATGATCCAGGAAGCAGATGTAGGTATTGGTATTGTTGGAAAAGAAGGATTACAAGCTTCTTTGGCAGCTGACTATTCTATTAAAGAATTCAGATCTTTAAATGTATTACTTTTATGGTGGGGAAGAATTGCATATAAAAATACTAGTACAATGGCTAATTTTATTATTCATAGAGGTTTAATTATTTCATTGAACCAATTTATTTTCAGTTGTGTATTTTACTTTAATCCTGTTCCTATGTATAGTGGTTTTCTAAGTTTTGGATATAGTACAATATTTACTAGTTTACCATCTATTAGTGTTTTATTAGATCAAGATATTGCTAAAGAAAATGTATTAAGATTTCCAACTTTATATAAAATATTATTAAAAGGTAGAGAATTAAACTTCAAAAGCTTTTTATTTTGGTTATTCAAAAGTATATTTCAAGCTGGAGTTATTATGTTTGGTTCTCTTTTATTTTTTCAAGATAATATTTTTTTGAAAATAGTAACAGTTACTTTTACTGCATTGATATATTTGGAAATTTTAAATGTTTATTTAGAAATTAATACTTTTCATTGGTTTATGGGGGTTTCATTTATTTCAACCTGTATTGTATATCTTCTAACTATATGGTTATTAAACTATTATTTGGATATTTATTTTATTTTCAGAGCAAATATTTTCTGGAAAATAC